>NZ_JAAHHU010000157.1:0-12449 GCF_010672095.1 Moorena sp. SIO3I6
GATTCCCGATTCCCGATTCCCGATTCCCGATTCCCGATTCCCGATTCCCGATTCCCGATTCCCGATTCCCGATTCCCGATTCCCGATTCCCGATTCCCGATTCCCGATTCCCGATTCCCGATTCCCTACCTTTACAGATAAATTTTAAACTTGGTGCAAGGATTTCTAAACTTAAACAAACCAGCAGGTTGGACATCCCACGATTGCGTTGCTAAAGTGCGGCGTCTGCTACGGCTGAAACGAGTAGGCCATGGAGGGACCCTTGACCCAGCTGCTACGGGGGTTTTACCGATAGCTCTGGGTAAGGCAACCCGACTGTTGCAGTATATGCAGCAGGATAAAGCCTACAAGGCTACCGTGAGACTGGGAGTCAGGACAACTACTGATGATTTGGAAGGAGAGGTGATTGCTACTCAGTCTGCAGCCGGGTTGACTCTGGAGTTGGTCAAGGGTTTGTTGAAACAGTTTGAAGGCACGATTCAGCAAGTGCCACCAATGTATAGCGCTATTCAGATCAAAGGTAAACGGCTGTATGATTTAGCCAGAGCTGGTGAAGTGGTAGAGGTACCAGAACGAACGGTAGAGGTTGAGAAGATCGAGGTTTTGGATTGGCGTGGCGGGGAATTTCCGGAAATTGATTTAGCGATCGCATGTGGCCCTGGCACCTATATTCGCTCCATAGCCCGGGATTTAGGAGATGCCCTCGAAACCGGTGGTGTGCTCGCCGCTCTGACTCGTACTCGCAGCAGTGGCTTTGATTTAGCCGATAGTCTGACATTAGAAGAATTGACCCAACAGCTGGAACAAACCCTATTCCAGCCAGTGTCCCCTAGTGTAGCTTTGGGGCACTTAGCCTCTGTAACCTTGTCCGCTGATCAAGCCCGTCGCTGGTGTTTGGGACAGCGTATCTCTGGGGATGATACTCTAGTTAAAGTCTCTACCCTTGAAACCTCCACAAGTCCTGTGCAAGTGTACCACGAAGATGGCAGTTTTTTGGGTATTGGTAAAGTTATTTCCTCAACCTCTGGAGTATTGCTGGCTCCTCAAATGGTTTTTGTTTGATGCTATAGCAGAGGGAATAGGGAACAGCGGATCTGGGAACAGGGAGTAGGGAGTAGGGAGTAGGGAGCAGGGAGCAGGCCAAAAATCCGTGTGTGTACTCCATTAATATGAAAACCGCTGTAATTAATTGAATCTAACAGGACTTACCTAACCTGATTTTGACATAACCAACTATCCTAAAATTGACGAGCTTCGAGTCAGGAATAATGAGTTATAATTTAGATTGTAATAAACAAAAATTAAAGTGTATTTGAAGCAAACAAATAACTAAAAATAATTCACTTTATTATTTAAGATCCGAATTTAACCGTTAAATATTCCCTATTATAAAGTAGTGTTGTACTGGGGCAATATCTAATAGCAATTTTATAATTTCCTGACAGATTCCCTCTCCCCACACTTCCCACACTTCCCACACTTTCTCTACTCCCTACTCCCTACTCCCTACTCCCTCTATTCCCGACTCCCGATTCCCGACTCCCGATTCCCGATTCCCGATTCCCTACTCCCTACTCCCTACTCCCTACTCCCTTCAAATCAAAATGGCAAACACTAAATCGGGCACTGGTCAAGACCTAGTCACAGTTCAGGAAGCTGCTGAAATTTTAGGTGTTTCCTCCGACACCATACGCCGGTGGGAAAAGAAAAAGCTGCTGAGGGCAAAGCGGTCTGAACAAAACTACCGTTTTTTTGACATAGAAGAGTTAAAACGAATTCAAAGGAAGTATCTAGGGCTAGCTACTGGGGTTGAATTTCGTGTTCTCAAGAGCAAACCCACTAGCTTCAGAGTTATTGAGTTATTTGCTGGGTGTGGAGGTATGGCACTGGGTTTTGAGAATGCTGGCTTAACCACCAAGCTGTTGGTGGAGATTGATAAAGACTGCGTAAACACTCTGAAGCTGAATAGACCTTCCTGGAAAATCATACTTGAGGATATAGCCAATGTTGATTTTACTAGACTTCTTTCAGAAGTAGGGAACAGGGAACAGGGAACAGGGAACAGTGGACAAGAATTGACGGAAGTAGTATCAGAAAACGGCGTTGCTGATTCTGGGTATGATTCCGCCCCCCTAGCCCCCCAATTCTGGGGGGGACAAAACTTTCAAAGTCCCCCAAAGTTGGGGGATTTAGGGGGCTTGACCAAAACCAGACGATCGCCCATTCATACTTCAATTCAGCAACGTCCAGAAAACTACTACTTTGGGAAATACAAAGACAAATACAAGGACAACGTAGAGATTGTGGCTGGTGGGGTGCCCTGCCAAGCTTTCAGCTATGCCGGTCTGGGTAAAGGTTTTGACGATACTAGAGGGACGCTCTTTTTTGAGTTTGCACGGTGTGTCAAAGAAGTACAGCCTAAAATAGCACTGGTTGAAAACGTTAGAGGTCTGATCCACCATGACCAAGGCAGAACCTTATCCACCATGCTGCGAACCTTAGAGGATTTAGGCTACAACCCTACCTATAAGTTGCTCAGAGCGCAGTTTCTAGATGTCGCCCAAAAGCGCGAGAGGGTAATTATCATTGCGCTTAGAAGAGACTTAGACCTAAACGCAATATTTCCTAAGGAGAAGGACTACACTATTTCCCTGAGGGAGGTGCTCAAAGATTGCCCGAAATCTATAGGAGCAAAATACCCTCCCCGCAAGAGAGAAATTATGGAATTAATACCACCAGGAGGTTATTGGCGGAACTTACCAATAGAGCTTCAGAAAGAGTATATGAAAAAGAGTTTCTATCTCGGTGGCGGCAAAACCGGTATGGCTAGGCGGCTTTCTTGGGAAGAACCTTCCCTTACTCTCACCTGTAACCCAGCTCAAAAACAGACCGAGCGGTGTCATCCTGAAGAAACACGACCGTTGACAGTCAGGGAATATGCACGTATTCAGAGTTTCCCCGATGATTGGGAATTTACCGGTTCTATATCATCAAAGTACAGACAAATCGGCAATGCCGTCCCTGTTAATTTAGCTTACCACATTGGACGATGTCTGATTGCGATGTTGCAAGGGGAATTCGACCCAGAAACGATGCAGACGTGTTGAACTTTGGCTTCTGCCCTTACTAACCCCAATTTTTTTGATAATTAGTCAACCAAATATGATATTAATAATACTAGAGATATGACTACAGTATGACTGTACAAACCCAAAAACTATCACCGTTGAGACTAATACTAATAGTATTGATATCTTTAGTATTAGTCGCTATTGTTGCCATAGGAGCTACCTTTGCCCTTTCAGGAGAATCGTTGATGAAATTTCCAGGAAAACAACCTACCAATATTGGGATTCAGTCTTCAGGGCAATTAGCACCTTGCCCAAATACCCCTAACTGTGTCAGCAGCTATAGCCAAGATGCCGAGCATGGTATTGAACCTTTAGCTTACAACTCAACCCCTACTGAAGCAATTGCTAAGCTTAAAACTGTGATCCAAAACCTAGAACGAACACAAATTATTGAAGAAACAGACAACTATCTCTACGCACAATTCACTAGCGGTTTAATGGGATTTGTGGATGATGTAGAGTTTTTGCTCGATGACAGTGCTAAGGTAATCCATGTTCGCTCCGCCTCCCGTTTAGGAAAATCCGATTTGGGAGTTAATCGGAAACGGGTGGAAACGATTCGAGCGGAATTGAGCTAATTTTTATCAACAAAACATCATTCATCCCGTTGGTGGGCAGTGCCTAGCAACGGGATTGACTTGGTTATGTTATCTGTTTCAAGCACTGCCCACCCTACATCTTCAATAAATATAAACCCGTTGGTGGGCAGTGCCTAGCAACGGGATTGACTTGCTTATGTTATCTGTTTCAAGCACTGCCCACCCTACATCAACTAAATTTTCAAGTTTAATGAACCAATAGTTAATTTATGTTAACTTGACATACTCTCTAGGCTTTGATGGTTTACTATGCTTTTGGCGGTTAATTATCTAACCACTGCTGGCATCGAAATACTCCGAAAACTATTTCTGGATATATCCCAAAATATAGTTTTGGGCGAAGCCGAATTGGTAAAAATTACCGTTAGGTACGCCATAAAAAAAAATAAAAATTGATAAAATCATCATGAAAAAGTTTGCATCTCTTTTCGTTTCGTTATTGTTGGTATGTTTTACCTTAGTTGGTGCTGCATCCCCAGCCAATGCTTATGCAGGATTCTCTGAGTCTGGAGCTACAGGTACAGGACCACGTGTTGACTTTGGTGTACATGGAGATACTGCAAGGTACATGATTGTAGGAGCATACGACAATATCAATAATATCGATACTAAGAATCGCCCTCTGAAAATCCACTCTACTTCAAATAATCCAATTACCATTCAGATCACTGAGCTTCCTGATGTTTTTACTGCTCCGGCTAGTGCAGATTTAAAAATTATTGTAATCGACAGGAATACTGGCAAGTTGTACATTGCTGACTAAGCACTAGGCCTTAGGCACTAGGCATTAGTGGAATTTTGATTCCCTAGGGTAGGCTATTGCTTACCGTTTGAATCTGAACCCACATTCTTCATTTCTTGAGGAATGTGGGATATATTTTTTGGGTAGACTAACTACTAATTGATGGATAGTTCCATTTTTTACGATGTGATAATCAACACAACTGGTATAGGTTAATGAGGAGAAGACATTCCTACTCCCTACTCCCGTCTTGATGCAGTCGCTCATGGGGGGAACCCCCATGAGCGACTGCATCAAGACAGGAAATCGGTGTCAAATCATACTGTACCTCATAACTGCGATAAACGCTATATTCAGGTTAATTATCTTTAGGAATCTCAAGACTAAGTAGGTGGGCGTAATTAAGTGTAAAATAGCGATTGAAATTCAAAATACCGAAAACCCTATGAATAAAGGATTTCAGCTTCATTTTCGGATTTTTAGTTTTAACGTTTATTTATGCCCACCTACTTATATCATGAATATTAGAGTCACAATGTTATTCAAAAAAACTTGCTTGCTAATTAATAAAGCTCAATAATACTATCAAGTAATAAAAATAACTATAGCATTTTAGTTGAGATGTAAACATAGGATTTATAGAACAAAGTAACTTCGCAACAGTAGTCAATATATCCGATTTTTGGTGTTATGATAAAGCAGCAATGCGGCATTGATTTTGATGATCTATTGGAAAATGGTATATAAATGCATCAATTAATTAATCCAAAAATTTTTCCACTTGCCAGAAAAGCTTCATTTATGCCTTTATTGGCATTGCTAATGGCAACTTTTATCCTTTCATTTGCTGCGATTCTAACAAAATTGGCTGAGTTTGATCTTGGACCTGGCGCAACTATATTTAACCGATATTGGATTGCTGCAGTTACCTTTAGCTTATGGGAAAGCCAAAAGCTTGTATTCCCTGGGAAACCTGAACAAGAGTGTAAATCATCAGGGCACCTTACTATTAACGATGTAATCTTGTTCGGGATAGAACCTTTAATGACTTTTATATGCGTATCTCTGTGGGCTATTTCACTAACTCAGACTAGTGTAGCCAATGCCAATTTGTTGCATAACATGACTCCTATCTTTTCAACCCTCGGTGCTTGGTTGCTTCTGAAGCAGCAATCAATTTGACAACCGCTTTCTAGTTGGTCTAGGCATTGCACTATTCGCGTCTAGTTGTATTGAGTTTGAGGATTGGTTTATTGCCCCTAGCAACTTTACTGGAGATATGCTGGCACTACTCTCTTCTGTTTTTTATGCTGGTGCATTTTTAGCTCGTGAATCCTTGTGCAATAAATACTCAGTCAGCACAATCTTGCTATGGAGCTGCTTCTTAAGAGCGATCTTAGCTTTGGGATTTACTTTAATCATGGAAGACACCTCTTCCCCTTGACACAATCAGCATGGTTTTCTGTGGTTGCTTTAGGCATTGTTGTACAGGTTTTTGGACATGGCCTTTTAACATACAGCTTTAAGCATTTTTCCTCTAGCTTTGTCAGTGTATGCCTCTTACTCGATCCACTGATTACAGCTTTATTCGCTTGGATTATCTTCGCTGAAAAATTGACGCCACTCAAGATGGTTTCCTTCCTTGGCGTTATTGCTGGAATTTATCTCGCTAGGTTAGGCAAGGGTTCTCAAAAGGCAGGGTAAACGCCAGAAGTGTTGAAGATTTTAAACCTTCAACACTTCTGCACTATACCATACTTCGGGTTAACCTTTAGTGGAAGTAAGCAAATAATCAGTCGATAAAAGGTGTAAATTCATGCTATTAACTTCTAAAATTTTGTTTGAATGAAGCCATTTTAACACTGTTATTTCCTGTTGGAATTTTACCTCTTTTGAAAAATTTTGACGATTAAATTCTCCGATATATTTAGATCCTTTGTATAAATCAGACCTTGTGATCTCAACTAGAACTAAACCTGTTGATAAAATAGCTGATTTAAGAAGAGGATTTTCTAGAGGATTATTACCATCTTCATAAAAGCAGCGAATCTCTTCTCCATTTATAGTATAATTTTTTTCCTGAAAACCAAGTTTATTCATATAAACAGTTGTTTCTGAGTTTGTTGATAGGCTTCTCGGGAAAACAAAAACCGGTAAATTATCAAACAAAGGGAGACCGTCATTGATTTGATGTGGTTCAAAGAGAATCTTCCACATATCTAAAGATAGACTATACTTATCTTGTTGATCATTTCCGGCATGCTCTATATTACTTCTATCGTAATCATGCATATATGTTGAAAACATACCTGCAATTGAAGATAAATTGAAATTGTCTGTATTATTCGCAACAGATACTTTTGTGAATTCATAGAGGGGGAAACCAGGTTCTTTATTATTGTTTTCATCAGAAAAGCAAATAACTACCAACCAAGCAATATCAAGAGTTATGTTCCCTAGTCTTACATCTTTTCTAAGTTGCTCGTCATGCAGATTCTGAAAGAATAAACCCCTACATCTTTCTAGGAAAGCTTTCTTTTGCTCTGTTGTCTTTTCTAAGATATCGGCAACTGCATTATAGCGTCCCAAATCTCCGGTTATCTTCTTTCTATGCTCTTTGGTTAGGATATCCAAAGGTACTTCAACACTATATAATTTCACTTGATTCAACGTTTAGGTAGACAATAAACCTCTTGCCAAAGTTATTTTTGCGGGCATCTGCGGTGGCTTCCAGTCTTCCAAAAAGCCAGTGGCTGTTTGTTGGAGCTTGGCTGATCGACTCATTACATATATAGAAGTCAAGCCAAATCTGGTAAGCTGCTATGCAGTTATATTGTATAATATAAAGTTAACCCTCTTGTGTCACTCTAGGCCAAGGAACAATAACGATTATCCCACAAATCGACCAAGTAACCTAAACAATCAAATTCCTTCATTCATACCCAATTGATAATTTGGGTCGAATCACTCGAAAGTAAAGAAAACTAGTAAGGTATAACACATTCACAACAATTAGTAAGCTTTTACCTATCCAAGAGTCAATCATACCGAAAGTAACAATGGTTGCTACTAACACCAATAATTTTTCTACTGTGGATACGGTATAACCATGATGCTTGGGGTCCCAGTAGGAGAAAGGACTGATAAAACGATAGTTACTAACGGGAAAAAAGTGCCGGTGAGCATCATCATTGTGAACTGGTAAATCCAATAAGGAGTGCAGTATCATACTCCAACATAGAATTTCCCAAATTTGCCATCCCCAGTAATGGCTGATAATCACTCCACACAGGGCTAGGGGAAGGGAATGAAAGGTAGCAACAAGGTTTTGCCAAAAGGGCAATTCGTAGGTTTGTGACCAAATCTGGTACTCTGATTGACGACGAATCAATTTTGCCCAGATATAAAGGATAAAAATTGGTAAATCGGGTAAGATAGCACCAATTGTAATGGGTAAAGCTGCCTGAAGTTGAGTCTGGTGATTCAAAACAGCAAGGTTAATAATGGCGTGGCTAGGAGTATTCAAGGGTTAGTTTATTGATGAATTTGGTTGAGCGATATTATATAGAAATAATACAATCGGTGAGGTACTTTGGTACTGGTTTTTAGGGAGTAGGGAGCAGGGAGTAGGGAGTAGAGAATATGTTCAAAACTACAATACAAACACTATATAGCACTACGCATTAAGATGTTTGACATTCCTAAACTCAGCAAACTTAGTCATAGCTTACTTCTGACTTCTAACTTCTGACTTCTGACTTGCGCGTAGCGCTATATTACACGCAGTGCTATACGGTATAATAATCAACCATTGATTTGCTCTCTGGACTTATAGCGTTTCTCATAGCTATGAGGTACACATTATTTTTTCCATCTTACCTCTTACCTCTTAACTATTAACTGCTCCCTGCTCCCTGCTCCCTGCTCCCTAAAACCCAGAGATTTGTACCTCATGGGTATAATAATTGCTAGAATAATCCATTCCGCCTGATCAGTCAGGGTTAATTACTGTGTTGAATTCAAGGTCAAAGTCAAAACGAAATTCAAGGTTAAAGTCAAAACCAAATAAGCGTAAGCATTCCAACTCTCCCCTGCAGCGGCTGATTGGTTACGCTCAGCCCCATCGTTCCCTAATCGGGAAAGCGATCGCATGCTCAATCCTCAACAAAATCTTTGACTTAGCCCCTCCGGTCTTGATTGGGATGGCAGTGGATGTGGTGGTCAAACAACAAGATTCCTTGATAGCCCATCTAGGAGTAACGGATATCTTTAGCCAACTGGTATTGCTGGCATTCCTGAGCTTGATTGTCTGGGGATTGGAATCGGTCTTTCAATATACTTACCAACGATTATGGCGGAATCTGGCTCAAACCATTCAACACGAATTGCGCCTAGATGCTTACTCTCATCTGCAATTGTTGGAACTAGCGTATTTTGAAGATAGTAGTACAGGGGGATTGATGTCTATCCTGAGTGATGATATCAACCAACTAGAACGCTTTCTCGATATTGGTGCCAACGAAATTCTCCAGATATCCACAACCATTATTATGGTCAGTGCGGGCTTCTTTATCGTTGCTCCCAATGTAGCTTGGATCACTCTGATCCCTATCCCCTTTATCCTCTGGGGTTCGATTACCTTTCAAGGTCTGCTTGCTCCCCGTTACGCAGAGGTGCGGGAAAAGGTAGGGTTACTCAATGGACAGTTAGCAAATAATCTAACTGGGATTACTACCATTAAAAGCTTTACAGCGGAAGACTATGAAGCAAAGCGGATAGAGTCACAAAGTCTAGGGTATCAGCACAGTAACCAGAAAGCGATCGCATTTTCTGCTGCCTTTGTCCCCTTGATTCGGATGTTAATCCTATTTGGGTTTACCGGAATTCTGCTCTACGGTGGTAAGTCCGCAGCCGCCGGGGAACTAGCAGTAGGCACCTACAGTGTCTTAGTTTTCATGACTCAGCGCTTGCTGTGGCCATTAACTCGACTGGGTAACACCCTTGATCAGTATCAACGGGCCATGGCATCCACTACTAGGGTAATGAATCTGCTGGATACCCCGATTGCCATGCACTCTGGGGATACACCATTGCCTAGGTCCGAGGTTAAAGGTGAATTGGTATTAAATAATGTGACATTTGCCTACCGTAATCGCCCCCCTGTGGTAGAAAATCTCTGCCTCCACATTCCCGCCACCAAGACTATCGCTATAGTAGGTTCCACAGGGTCTGGTAAAAGTACCTTAGTGAAACTGTTATTAAGACTATACGAAATCCAAGCAGGTTCGATAACTCTTGATGGGATTGACATCAGACAGCTGAAGCTCAAAGACTTACGCCATGCTATTGGTCTAGTTAGCCAGGATGTATTTTTATTCCACGGCACCGTAGAAGAGAATATCACCTACGGCACTTTTGATGCCACCACCGAGGAAATAGTTGCTGCCGCTAAGACCGCAGAAGCCCATGAATTTATCATGCAGCTGCCCCAAGGCTATGACACCATTGTGGGAGAGCGCGGTCAGAAACTATCTGGAGGACAACAGCAACGAATTGCGATCGCACGAGCACTCTTGAAAGACCCCCCAATCTTGATTCTAGATGAAGCCACCTCCGCTGTTGATAATGAAACCGAAGCCGCCATTCAGCGCTCCCTAGAAAAGATTACCCAAAATCGCACAACCATTGCGATCGCTCATCGGTTGTCCACAGTCCGCAATGCCGATTGTATTTATGTAATCGAGCAAGGCAAATTAGTAGAACAAGGACGACATGAAGAGTTGTTAGAGCAACAGGGAATTTATGCCATGCTGTGGCGGGTGCAGTCTGGAGTGAAGTAATAGGAGTGTGGGGAGGGTGGGGAGATGGGGAGATGGGGAGATGGGGAGATGTTTATTAAGTTCGTAGGGTGGGTTAGGTGGGGCCAGGATTTTGAGCAATGACCAATCAGTTTTTATCCGCACCGTAACCCACCTTCTTAAAATTTCGCCCCTGACTACTAACGCTTTGTAATTAATGAAAGTGCCAAACCACTATAACTTGCTAACTTGCTAACCTTAAACCTGCTAACCTTGGCCAAAAGGCCACGCTTCGCGAACAACTTTCAACCTTCAACCTGCTAACCTTCTGCTAACCTTCAACCTGCTAACCTTGGCCAAAAGGCCACGCTACGCGAACAACCTTCTAACCTTCTGCTAACCATAAAAAAAATAGCCGTAGAAATAATTTCCACGGCTGGCTGAAATCCACAGTAAGTTGATTTCACTACTTATGTTATATGACTTTGTTCCATGACCAGTCTGATCATGATCTTACGTGATTAGACCTGGTCTTATAGCTAGGGGGAAAACCCCCCAGCTGCTTAAAATCTTAATCCAGAATTAGGTACCTGGTCAAAGTACTAATCACTTCTCCAGGAATGCCACTCGGCTCAAGAGGAGTCCACTCATAAAGTTGTGCGTAGCCCTGGGTATACAGGGAATAGATGGTATTCATTACTGCCTTACGGGAGCCCTTTAACCTGTGCTCAACCGGTTCTTTATTCCCGAAAACAAATTGAGTAGTATTCCCCGGAATTAGATACTCTGGATTATTGTCAGGATTCGGAACAAAGTCTGTAAACATGATTAACAACTTCAATGGGTTTATACACTATAATCATAATTATTATAGTTTTATTTGTAAAGAGATTTTATAAATTTTTTTTGTAAGCTATCAGCTATCAGATTTTGAATAATAAATGTAGCGTGTTATTGGAAATAATATAAAGCTATAAACCTTATTAGTAGAGTTAATTAATGTTCAAATATGCTCTTAAATAGCCGCTACACTATCGCTTTTTTTACCTTTACTTTACCCTATAGTAATTATCAATTTTTTGATAAACTTTTGGGGTGCATCTCACTGTATTTATGCCGCCACTCATGGGGAGATGGGGAGATGGGGAGATGGGGAGATGGGGAGATTGGGAGATTGGCGGAAGAGAAAGTTGTACCTTTGACCGCAACTTAGTATTAAACGATTAATTAAAGCATTCCTCATCTCTGGATCAGAGATATTAGCTAACTCGCCCACTACCGTTCCATATTGACTAAGTTCCGTTACTGCTTCTTCCAGTTTAGGCTGACGTGAGCCAATTAAAACCGCAGCACCACCCTGCTGAAGAATTAATTGAGCAACCGCTTTACCCATACCACTTGTGCCACCAACAACAATGATTTTTTGTCCCGCAAATTCTTGTGTCATGATTATCTCCTTAATTGATTGATAGTTAGAATTTAATTACCTACTAGAAGGTAGATAAAGGAATAAAAAAAATTATTCCTTTATTAGCGGTCAGCCGTCAGCCGTCAGCGGTCAGCTGTCAGCTTATTTTATTCTCAAGTAGTGTGGAACAGGCTTCTAGCCTGTGACTTTCGCATCAGCACCTCAAGTAGTGTGGAACAGGCTTCTAGCCTGTGACCCATAGCCCATTAGCTGATAGCTGACCGCTGACCACTGACCGCTGATAGCTGATAGCTGACCGCTGATAGCACCTCAAGTAGCGTGCGCGTAGCGCTTAAGCTAATCGCTGACCGCTGATAGCTTCTCTTCCAGACATGCACCAGTAATCTGATCAAAAGCAGCACTACTATCTTCCGCTACCCGGGCTAATAATTGCGCTCCTTGTAACATCGAAAGTAGCATTTTTGCTTCTACTTCCACCGATTTGCTACACTGCCAATCCTCGGTTTCACAGCCACGGTGCAATAGTCTGGCTACCCAAGATTCAGTGACAGAAAAGAAACTTCTGATCTCTGCTTTGATTTCGGAATTTAAAACACTCAAATCTGCTGTCAACATTCCACACAAACAAATTTTATTGTCTTGCAAACCATCTCGATAGAGATTCACAAACTCTCTCAATTGTGCTTGTGGTGTTGTTTCCTGTTGCTCAATTTCAAAACATTTCCGTGCCAAGTTTTTTTGGTATCGTTT
>NZ_JAAHHU010001570.1:0-1159 GCF_010672095.1 Moorena sp. SIO3I6
CTACACTCTCCCTTTGACTATAAATGTAAAAACCTACTTCCTCGGTGCGCTAATGCACGTCAACTTTTGCCTCTAGCATACATGCCTAAAGCCCTTGCGCGTAGCGCTATATTGACAAGATTGGTTTGGTCGGTAAAAATAGCCTTGTTTGCCTTGAAGCGGATCAGCAATTAAACCCGAAAAGCCTTAATCATGAAAAAAAGAACGTTCTTAGTTTTCCTATCGATTCTATTATCAGTGTTTTGCCTAGGAGGTTTTTTTGGATGTCCCTCTGCTGCTGCCGACTATGACCCCTTAGTCTCTTGGAATCAGGGTGCGGCTAAGCAAACGATTTTTGACTTTGTGCAAGAGGTTACCAATCCCAACAGTGATAACTACGTTCGTCCTAGCGGACGCATCGCGGTCTTTGATAATGATGGAACCCTGTGGACTGAAAAACCCAAAAATATTTACGGGTTATTTATCAAAGATATGCTAGGGAATGCCTTTTCAAATAAAAGGAATGCCATTTTTGAAGACCTCAAACTCCAGGGATTAACACCGGAAGACTATAAACAGAAAGCGAGGTTATTTCTGGATAATTCCAAGCATCCAGACTTTGGGATTCCATACATAAAGGTTACTTACCAGCCCATAGTTGAACTGGTCAATTATCTCAGGAGTAATGATTTCAAGGTCTATATTTGTTCTGGGGCGGGACTTGATTTCATTCGCTCCTATGCTGAAGATGCTTACGGTGTTCCCCCTGAAAATATTATTGGTACGACCGTCCAAACCAAGTTTATTACTAAAGACGATGGCTCTCATGTTTTGGTTAAGACACCAATACTGGTCAAACCGATTAATAAAAACGAAGGTAAAGTAGTGGACATTGACCGCTACATTGGTAAAAAACCAATTATGACCATTGGTAATTCCGATGGTGATTTAGAAATGCTTCAATACACTGACGAGCAGGAGGGGCCAGCTTTGATGATGTTGGTTCACCACGATGATCCCCGCGAATATGTATATGATATAGGTGCGGAGAATGCTCTTCGGGAGGCCGACGCTCGTGGTTGGACAGTTATCAGTATGAAAGAGGATTTCGTAACAGTGTTTGGAAAGGATTAATCCGATCAGTAGTTTCTGATCGGTATCCTAGACAGTAAGTGCCAAC
>NZ_JAAHHU010001571.1:0-1159 GCF_010672095.1 Moorena sp. SIO3I6
ATTGTTCCGGTGCGGAGGGGCATCCCGTGTCGTCAATAAAGCTTGCCGAGTATCCGTTCGCGCAGCGTCGGCGAAAGCCGATACCGTTGGGTGGAGTTGGCAAGAAGCCCACACTGTAATCTCTGATAAGCGTGTGGGAGTATGTCACATTCTTATCGATGTTAGCAACATACTCTTAATAAATATAAATCTCCAGGAATTGCCAAGTAATTCCTGGAGATTTCTTTTGACTAATAACTAATCAATTCAATAAAGAATTTCTATATGCACAGGCCCAGTGCCAGACCTGACCAATCCAATTATTCTGGCAGCTCCTCTGGACAAATCAATAATCCGACCCCTGACATTTGGTCCACGGTCATTAATCCGGACAATGACGGAGCGACCATTTCTGAGATTAGTCACTTTGACTCTAGTGCCAAACTGCAAGGTACGATGAGCAGCAGTCAGAGCATATTGATTGAATCTTTCGCCACTAGCAGTGCGCCTGCCATGAAAAGCTGAACCATACCAAGAAGCTACCCCCCTTACACTCCATCGCACTCGGCGACGGCTACGCCTTGCAATCGTTGGTACTGTTAGTGGTTGCCATGTCTGTGCTGAAGCACTGCTTTTGTTGAGAGAAGAAGCATAGCCGATAAGCATAGCGTTTCCTTGGAGATTAGAATCCGGAGAAGCTATTTTCTCTTCTGACTTTGGAATCCCGTCAGTAGTGATTAGCTCAGGCGCTGGTAAGCTTAAACTAGCAAGAGTTCTATATTGAGCTGGAAACTCAGCAAAATCAAACATCTGTACTTGCTGACTTGAGAGTTTTTCAGCATCTGGAATTGTGGCAGATTTCACCTCTGTCATCAGTGGTAAGTCAGGGCTATCTTTAACAGTGTAGTCAAAGCCCTTAGCTGATGAAATATCATAGGTGCGCTTTCCGTAGGCGAATTTAATTCGCCACGGGTCGCACCTGTTGATAACAACGTACCCAAAACTGTTGTTATCAAAGAACCGGTGATCCAACTCCAACTTTTTTGATTCATATTTAGGTAGATAAAACATTATGATTTCAGGCATTTCAGTGCTAAATAAAGCTGGGTTAGCACTCGAACTTGCAAAAAAAATACTTAAACTAAACTTGTTTGATATTACAATATTAAGCAAATATTTC
>NZ_JAAHHU010001572.1:0-1158 GCF_010672095.1 Moorena sp. SIO3I6
GCTTAAGCGTGTCTAGACTAAAAGAACAAATTCGTTGAGCTTGTGCCATGTTTTTAAACATTTTTTCACGGTATAAATTGAGTGTAAAATTGCGCGCTATGGTAAAAATTTTAGGGAGAGGGTTAGTGCGAATTCTGGATCTATCTTCACCTTGAGTAACATCTCTAACATAGTGGACTTTATTCTCAACACCCCAATATCCACGGATACGTTTAGCAAATTCTTGGGCTGTTAAACTCAATGAAGAAATATAATAACGAGTTTCAGTAGTAACTTCAATGACATTATGGGTAAATACTTGACGTTCTGATTTAACTTGAATCAAAGTAGTAAGTCCGGGCCAAGGACGGATAGAATCAAGATTTTGACAAATACTTACATGACGCTTTTCGATTCGACCATGTCCTTTGTTGATTTGTTTAAAAGTAAATTCCGGTTTAAAATTATTTTGGACATCCTTAAATAGATTGGGCTGGTTACCTTTTAATGCTGCCAGATAATCATTTCCACTTTTAACAATTAACTCACAAGTTTTTTTTGAGTATTAATAGCATCAAAAGCAAAAACAACTCCCTTTAGAGCCAGTTTCTGAATCAAGTCTGGTAGAGCTTTAATTTCGTTGGTTTTAGCATCAACTTCAAACGGTTCTAAAATCAAGCCCCGTTCCACAATGTAAGCACTAACCAACATTATTGCTGGATGGGAATCGGAATCAGGATTATCATTTTCAATTTGATAGGAATGTTTCAGGACTTTTCCGTCTAGACCAATGGTTTCTCCAGGAACTGGTTGTACATTAAAGAACTTAGCCAGGCACCGGGAATACTGCTCAGAATTTATATGTAGTAAAGCACGACGGACAGTGCTGTAAGAAGGTAGCCTGTTTTTCGGAGGTTTGAAAAGATCAATCAACGGCTCACGGTAACTTGAAATCCAATCTCCAATTGCTAAAAATCCTTTATTCCCAGCGGCGATTGCTAAGGTAAATAGTGCTAGGCACAATGGCAGGGAATGACGCTGTCCGGCACGACGACGAGGGTCTTCTAGCTCTGCAAAGGCTTCTATAATTGGGATTTGAGACACAGTAGTAGATGGATTAGACGAAATTTGGGATATATTATACCAGATCTTGTTTATATTTAGAATGAAATAGCCCTG
>NZ_JAAHHU010001573.1:0-1158 GCF_010672095.1 Moorena sp. SIO3I6
AGGAGGACAGGGTAACTTTATTCAAGCGCTAGTGTATTTGTCTCAAATCCCTAAAGAAACCCCCACCTACCAGAAAGCGAGAATCAAGATAGCTGAGTATTCCCGTAAGCAGCATTTAAAGGAAGAAGTGGAACGACAAGCTGCATTAGCCAAAGCAGTGTTAGAAAAACAAAGGCAATCAGGGGTTAACCAAAAACCGTTGCTCAAGGTCAACGTTGAATCAAGCCGTTCCCCACTCAAGCATGGGCTACAGTGGCAAGAAGTCAACGATTAGGATAGTATTGTTGACTACTGACTGGTGACTACTGACTGATGACTACTGACTGGCTTATATTTACTTGACTGCTTAGTGTTAACTATTTATTGTTTACTTTGCCTTGTACTCAAAACTCCCGACACCACAGTGATTTCAAAAAAATTTGCGAAAGTACTTGCCAGACTTTGTACTGTATGATTATAATAAGTAGATGTGAAGAGCAATTGTTTGGCAATCCTCAGTAGCTCAGCGGTAGAGCGGTCGGCTGTTAACCGATTGGTCGCAAGTTCGAATCTTGCCTGGGGAGTTTAACTATTATACATAACAGCTCCTGATGGCCTGGAAGTTATTCAAGGTCTAGATAGTTAGCAGATCAGACTTCCCTTGAAATGCCTTGCCAGTGGATAGAAGGTTTTTCACTAAGGGGTCGTTCATTGTTGCTCAACGGGACGATAAGCGCGTTTGGGCATGGTAGAGTATTGTGGCAATCAAGTTTTATGCAGGGAATAGCTTCGAGCTTACCCCTGAAATTCAGACAATCCTGATTTACTGGCCACTAGGCCAGAAATCAGGATTGGTGATTGGTGATCTCAGATTGTAATCCTTAAAAATTGGAAACTGCGCTAAGCTATTCCAGGTATCTCTGTGAAACAAAAAATTCGACAAAACAAGCATTTCAATGGGATTCCAGAGGAAATAACAAATGGAGGGCTATCTGTGCAGGGGCAGTTTCCTTTGACTACGGTAGGGGCACTTGTCTTAACTACAAGTGGACGAATTTTGATTGTCAAAACCACTAAATGGCGGGGTCAATGGGGTGTACCAGGAGGTAAAGTAGAATGGGGTGAAACCCTTGAGGATGCACTCCTCAGGGAGTTTCGGGAAGAAGTTGGTCTAGATTT
>NZ_JAAHHU010001574.1:0-1157 GCF_010672095.1 Moorena sp. SIO3I6
TTTTGAGTTTATTTTTTTTTCTTTTTTCTCGCTTTTTTTTTGTTTTACAGTATCTGCACCATAGATAATGTCCAAATGATGCTCGTGAATGGTTAATTGATGGATTTTAATGGTTTTAATTTTCATGTTCACTAGTTCGGTTGATTGGGTTCAGGGATTGCTCTAAGCAATCGCTATATGGGTGTTTACCTATTTTACAGCTTAAAGTGCGGAATTTAGGTTATGATTAAAGATAGGTGCAGTATTTTATTTTGCAAAAACTTAGAATTGTTTAAAATGAACTTAGAAGATAGACAAAAAGAGATATATAGTTCTAACAATTGTCAAGAATTGACTGACTATTATAAGAAATGGGCAAAAGACTACGACCAAGACTTAGTAAATGAATGTAACTATGTAGCTCCCCAGAAAGTAGTGGAAGTATTATCGCCGTTGGTTTCCGAAGATGCCAGGATTTTGGATGCTGGTGCTGGTACAGGTTTGGTAGGAGAAATTTTATACCAGAATGGCTACTCTAATCTAGAGGGGATGGATATTTCAAGCGAAATGTTAGAGCAGGCACGTAAAAAGAATGTCTATACTGCGCTCTACCAAAAAGTTATGGGTGAACCCCTTGACTTTCCCTCAGACTCCTTTGATGCCATTATCAGTGTTGGTGTGTTTACCTATGGACATGCCCCCAGCAGCTCTTTTGACGAACTGCTCCGCATTACTAAGCCTGGAGGATACATTATTTTTACCTTGCGTCTTGATTTTTATCAGAACAGCGATTTTAAGCAAAAGTTGACTGCATTAGAAGAGTTGGGCCAGTGGAAGTTAGTAGAAATTGGTGATCAGTTCTCACCCCTATCCACAGCTAAACCTGATGGTTATTATCGGATCTGGGTATATCAGGTTAGGTAGTCATTTGTGCGATTCAAGCGTACCTAATAAACAGGGTAAACGCATCTAATCGCTAGAAACTAGCTCAAAAAAGCGTTTGAATGACTCTAAAATTTTAGCTGACCTTAAAATTTTGACGGGAACAGATAAAACTGGTATAATATTTGTATCGCTTATACAAAGAGTAAGTATTGTTTTAGATAATTAATATATATTGACAGCATAATATAAAGCTAGATATTTTAGTCTAAACCGATGGCAAATTGCCAGATCGT
>NZ_JAAHHU010001575.1:0-1156 GCF_010672095.1 Moorena sp. SIO3I6
ACATTCGGGATTGATTTTGAGCTAAATCTGCCATCAAAGAGTATGCTTGAGCGCGATCTCGTTTGAACTCATGGACAGTATTGGTTAGAGCTTCAATGGCACGAGCATTAGAATCGATCCTGTGACCGAGCTGTTCAATCTTTTGGTTGGTTTGATCGATAGCACGAGCATTAGAATCGGTTCTGTGACCGAGCTGTTCAATCTGTTGGGTGATCCGCTCGAGGGCAGTTAGTAAAAGGTTGAAACGGGTATCAAACTGGTCTGAGTTTGTCATTTGCTTTGCTGCAATAGAATGTTTACGATAGCAGTTATCAATTGCTTGAAGTACGTTTTTGATTTTAGGTAATAGGGAACAGGTAATAGGGTCAAAATTCTGTGTAAATCCTAAGTATTATCACCGCTATCATTCTGATTAAACTAGTGCAGATTCTGTTTATAGTGTGATTTTTATGGTGTGATTTGCGATTACACGCTGTGACGGTTAATTTTTACCATTGCTCTATTAGAACGGTTTTTTACTACTTATGATTTCCCAGATGATTTACCTTGGCCAAAAGGCCACGCTACGCGAACAAGTTTCTTCCCTTATTAAGGAAATGCTGTGGGATTTATTTCACGGTAGCAAGGAGCAATTATTACTCCCTAATCCCTACTTCATAAAACCCAGTAATTTGTACTTAAAGTAATTGATTTAACCATCTATAATTATACACTATACTTGTCAATATTGACAAGGATTAAACCCTAGAAATTACTAATAGATAACTAACTGCAATTCTGAGTTATTATAAAACCAAAAATTACTTGTAAAATTGTAACGGGCAAGATGCCCGTTCTACTCCCGACTCCCGATTCCCGATTCCCGATTCCCTATTTCTGTAAACTATAAAGTGGTGAACAAAAATTTGCCAGCAAGATTATTGTCTAAGATCAGTAAAATTGGTGGATTATAAAACTCCGACAGTAGTTGCCCTGATTCCAGCCCGGGCTGGTTCTAAACGAGTACCTGGTAAAAATATTCGTCCTTTGAAAGGGCATCCGTTAATTGCTTATACTATTGCTGCTGCAACCCAAAGCCAAGTGTTTTCAGCAGTGATTGTTTCCACTGACTCAGAGGAGGTGGCGGAAATTGCTCGTTACTATAGCGCTGAGGTAC
>NZ_JAAHHU010001576.1:0-1156 GCF_010672095.1 Moorena sp. SIO3I6
TGTCAATTTGGGAAGCAAGTACCAGTAAACTCTTTCAAGACCCAACCCTGATCCAAAAGTTTGGTGAGGGTGAATTTGCTGATGCCTTTGCCAGAATTGAGTGTCATTATTTTGTCAATCAAGGGTTTTTTGAACCAGAAGACCAGTTACTGAGGAATGTAGACCGGATTAAATCTATCCCTGGGGTGATTGTCCAGGGACGCTATGATGTAGTGTGTCCGATGGTATCAGCTTGGGAATTACATAAGGCTTGGCCAGAAGCTGAGTTGATCGTGGTAGCTGATGCCGGTCATTCCATGGCAGAACCAGGTATACGCAGTGCTTTGATCGAAGCAACGGATAAGTTTTTGACTTAACTGGGTGACAAGCAGCCTTGTTAGCCTTATTGGAGTAACTGGTTTGGGCGAAAGGCTGTAGTAGGCTGATATCTCTTAAACTAAAGAAAAATTTACCCATAATTTAGGAGCGATGACTGTCACAATTACCCCAGCACATACCCTGGAAGAATTTCTGAAGCTCCCAGAAACAAAGCCCGCCAGGGAATACATCAACGGCGATATTTTCCAAAAGCCAATGCCGAAAGGAAAGCATAGTCGATTGCAGCTCAGGCTATGCAATAGTATCAACGAAAACGCAGAAAGCCAGAAAATTGCTTATGCCTTCCCAGAGTTGCGCTGTAGTTTTGGCATACGCTCTATTGTACCTGATATAGCGGTTTTCAAATGGTCACGAATTCCGTTTGATGCCCATGGGGAAGTTCCCAATGATTTTTTATTGTACCCAGATTGGATAATTGAAATCCTTTCTCCAGAACAGAGTTCAAATCGGGTAATTGGCAATATTCTCTATTGCTTACAACATGGTTGTCAGCTATCTTGGTTAATTGATGCTGCTGATAGGTCTATTTTAGTGTTTCGACCGGGTCAAGAACCAGAATTGTTACTAGGTAGCAATCACCCTTCTGTATTAGAGGATATTAACCTAGAGTTAACAGTAGATCGGATTTTTGGTTGGCTGAAAATGTCAGGGAATTAGCTAAAGGTAAGCATTCAGCTAATGCGCTACGCCCACGCTACGCAAACAGCTTATGTGCTACGCACACGCTACGCGAACAGCTTATACGCTACGTCCCAACGTCGTTCGCACAGCGTGGCCA
>NZ_JAAHHU010001577.1:0-1156 GCF_010672095.1 Moorena sp. SIO3I6
TCCATGCATCTCATCATTAGGGAAGCCAATCCCAGCATCTAAGAGCAGGATTTCGTCATTGAATTCAAAAACACAAGTGTTCTTGCCAATTTCATGGAGTCCGCCTAGGGGAATAATTTTTAAAGCTGGTTTAGATGTTTGCTTAGTCATTTGAATCCTCTGAGTTTTTTTGCTAGTAAAAAAATGAAAAAAGTGTTACCAATTACCTTTGATTTGATCTATAGATCAAATCCATCACACAGATAAAGCAATGAATGAATGATGTATAGCTTTTTTAGATCAACTAATTATTAGCAAATAAACGGTAAAATAATAGAAACTAAAATAATAGTAAAAAATTAGGGATAAAGAAAGCCAAAATTCAATAAACAATTAATAGATCACTAATCTCCCTCCCAATCCATAACATAGTCTTCGCTAAGGATTCAGTCATCTTTCCTACCTTACAAAGCGAAGATAGATCTGATGAAAGGGAATTGGGACAAAATGAGTAATTATTTAAATTAAATCCAGCTCAATCAGAACCTCCTTTAAACGAGATTTTAATTCAGAGGGTAGCTCGCACAGCGGTGAGCGAAGACTACCCACCTGCCAACCTTGAAGTTCTAGTGCTGTTTTGATCGGGATAGGATTGGTAGTACAAAAGAGTACTTTAAATAAGGGAAAAAGCTTGAGGTGAATTTGAGTAGCCTCACTAGTTTTCCCCTCCTCAAAAGCTTGAATCATCTGTTGGATTTGGGAACCAACCAGATGACTGGCTACACTAACTACACCTGATCCTCCTAGTGCCAGGGTGGCTAGGGTAAAGGAGTCATCGCCAGAATAGATGGCAAAATCCGGTGGGGTTAAACGCCTAATTTGACTAGTCTGTTCGAAGTCGCTAGTAGCCTCTTTGACAGCTACGATATTAGGAATTTGGGCTAAACGAGCAATAGTTTCCGGTTGCAGATTTTGTCCTGTGCGACCCGGTACATTGTAGAGCATCAGGGGAAAGTCAGGACTCGATTTTGCGATCGCTTGGAAATGTTTGTATAGTCCTGACTGTGGCGGTTTATTGTAATACGGTACAACTTGTAATGATCCATCTAACCCTAGTTTAGCAGCTTTTTCAGTAGCAGCGATCGCTTCTTCTGTAGAATTTGAACCCGTTCCAGCA
>NZ_JAAHHU010001578.1:0-1156 GCF_010672095.1 Moorena sp. SIO3I6
CGCCAGTGAGCTTGAACCTTAGGGTCCCTCACCTCGATTAACTCATAAATTTCTGGAGGATGGGGCTGGCGCACCACGCAGCATCCCTTCTGTACTCAAATCCTCGTCCTCGGTCGCTCCAGTGGATACCATAACCACCACCGCAAACTTCCCAATTTGAACGTTGATCGGGTGTGGCATTAAGTAGCCTTGGGTACCAAACTAGAGGTACGGTAATTTTCCGCCCATCCATTAAATCAACACTAATGGTTTCTTCAGTAAAGTAGACATTCTTAACTCTCTCATCCGCTCGAATTGCCAAAATACCCATACCAAGCCTCTAAAAAGACCGATCCGTAAAATTGTTGGCATAATGGAATAATTCTAACACTATGCTGGTTACCATGTCTTGAACTTTGGCTTGCAGCGCGATCAAGTCGTCTGGTAGTGCGTACGATCTTGTAGGGTGGGTTCGATTACACAAGAGCTATCAAGACATTTATTCACCGAAGATCACCGAACGCACCATCCCTTACTGGGCTCGGTGGAGAACGCGATCGCATTCCCACCCTACTGGGCTTCATTCATTTTTAATTTTTAATTTTTAACGTTGTATTCCTTGTTGTATGCCCTGCTCTATTCCTGACTGAGTAGCAGCTTATAATTTTTATAATAAAAGTGGTGATAACCGCATCAATTTTCTCCCTGTCTTGCTCTTATAATTCTGTACTTACTTCTAAGTTACTATCGCTTTGGTAGAACTAAGTAGTCGGACAAAAATAAAATTAACTGTTGAAATAGGGAACAGGGAACAGCGGATCTGGGAACAGAGGATTTTTTGGCAACTTTACACAAGTTAATACAGCGAGGTTTATTTTTGTCCAGCTACTTAATCTAATAAAAACGACAGTGGACGACTCATATTCTGAGCAAAGCCAAGGAGCCCGCAATCCTGGTATTCGTAGAGTAATTTCCCCTGTGAATCGAATAAGAAAGTTCCCCCTCGCTGGGTCAGATAAGCCCCATTGGGTACATAAGTATTCCAGTGCTTTAAAACCTCTGTCATATTCCGCAGCCGCAGGGTTGCCAATTCAAAGGGTCTTTGAAAACCTTTGCCACCAGCCAGCCTGAAGAATGAGCCCTTGATAGGGGGAAGTGGTATACCTCGCACAACCTC
>NZ_JAAHHU010001579.1:0-1156 GCF_010672095.1 Moorena sp. SIO3I6
TTGAGGTAAAAAGTCCTAGGTTTTAGGGAACAGGGAACAGGGAACAGGGAACAGGGAACAGGGAGTAGGGAGTAGGGAGTAGGGAGTAGGAGTAATAAATTTGACTGTATCTTATAGGTCTTATCAACGCTATATTTGATAATTCAAAACTCAAAAATTAGCACTGATAACTGAACACTGATCACTCAAAAATTATCTAGCGTTTCCTAGTAAGCGTGAGGTACATCTAAATTTTATTCCCTGTTCCCTGTTCCCTGTTCCCTATTCCCTATTCCCTGTTCCCTACTCCCTACTCCCTATTCCCTATTCCCTATTCTAAAAAGAATACTTTCCGTAGTTGATATCATACTCAAACAGCTCGGAGACGATTGCTTGGGATTCGCTATCATAATACTGGCTATAGTGGTCATGCTTGCTGGTATTTATCTTCAACGAATCTAGCTGTATTCCTAGCTTTGACGAAACAAAATCTAAGTCTTCCTCTAGGTGTTCAACACGGATAACATAATCCACTAGGAAATTATTCTGATCATCAAAAACATAGTAAGGAAGGGTATAGGTAGACAAATCCTCTAGATATATTTGCTGCTTCAAATCCCAGGATTTTCCAGTCTTAATCCACTCCTTGAATGGCATCCTAGTGTTTGGGTTATAGGGGTATTTTTCGACAATGTCTTCCGATACACGGATTGCTCTTGCTGTTTCCCACCAATAAATACCTCGGTGATCTGGCTTGGCATAGAAGTACAGAGAAACCAGCATATCCCAAGGATTTCGGATACTAATAAACTTGAAATAGCTGTTCCAGTTCCAACCCATACGCTCAAAATGCTGCTTTAACAGAGATGCTGGCACATGGTGATGGTAATGTCGCTTCTTATCCGTACTGGAAATATCGGTGTAAGGATCCAATGCCTTGCGAATACTAGTACTAGCACACTTAGGTTTGCTGAGGAATACAAACTTATGCTTGTGGGATATTCTCATGATAACTGTTGATAGATTTCCGATTTAACAATTGATTTTAAGAAATAATCGTTGCTCAGCTTTTCTTTAATCGGGTGCTGCTGCAGGTAGTGGTGGGTTTCCTCAATTAAAGCAAAATCCTCAGCTTTGGCTGCTGCTTCTTGTCTAGACTGGAAGTAAAGGGGATAGT
>NZ_JAAHHU010000158.1:0-12380 GCF_010672095.1 Moorena sp. SIO3I6
AGGATATTTTCTGATGTCACAGATTTATAAAGAAGGCTGGTAAACTCAGCCAATAACTGGGAGCGCTCCGCTATGGCTTGCTGGAGAAAAGCCTGTTGAGCGAGAGCTTCTTCCTTAGATACGATGTTGTCAGCAAGTTTATTGAAGGTATCTGCCAGTTGACCAAGTTCATCAGTAGCTATGACCTCAGCACGGGTTTCGCGATCGCCTGCGGCAAATTTATGGGTAGTCTGCTGTAGCATTTTAATCGGTTCAGCAATTGACCGCCCCAGCAGAATTGCCAAAAATACATCTGTTGCTAATGCCAAGAACACAACGGACCCTTGTAGCAGTAGGCTACCTGTAAGAAAAGCATTCAGGTCAGATTCGCTAGTCCCCCGCACTAATACTGCCACCGGTTCTCCCTGAGAATCCATTAGAGCTTTTGCTGCCATGGTGTAGGTTTGGTTTCCTACCTTCTGACGGTCGGTAACTAACTCGTCTACTTTACCAACATTAACGACTTTCTCAAGTAGGGATGGATTAGGTAAGGGAATATCAGATTGGGCTTGCTCCCAATTGGCAGCTTTACCTTGGTCTAAGGCTGTTACTAAGGTAAATTCTCCCGAAGGCTGATGCAAATAAACAGCACTGTAGCCTCCGTTAAAGGTTTTCAGGGTTTCCTTGACAATGGGTTCCTTGCCATTAACAATATCCCCAGAAACCAAAGCACCAATCACATCATCAGTTTTTGGGTCTTTTACTGGTGTGACCGTGTAACGAATTAGGGCACCTTGCTTTAGGGCATCTTGCTTCATCAACCCCTCAGGTAAAGGGGGTGATTCTTTTCTCAATTCTTGCCAGCTGACAATTTGATTAGCTGTAATTTGCTCAGACTGCTTGAGGACTTGACTAACCAGGTTATTGGGATTAAACGTTTCTCCTTTCCGGTCAGCATTAGCATTAACAATAATTCGTAAATCTTTGTCCACCAGAGTGGCATATTCAATCTGGCGAGCTTTAACTTCATTCTGGAGAATTTGCTTAACTTGTCCCTCTAGTGATTTGGACAATAACTGATTTCTACTATGGGCAAGAGCAGCTTCAAGAATAGCAGTATTTTCCGATTGACCACGGAACCCAAACCCCATTTGGTTGATTTTAATGTTGTAGTTTATTTCTGTGACAGCCAACTCTGACTGAGCTTGCCCACGTAATTGAGCTCTTCCCCCTATGATAATTAATAATGCTCCTACACCCATCAGTGCAGCCACAGAGATTACTTCGGAGGAAAACAAACCAACAATTTGCTTGGTTTTAACTGGTAAGTTATAAAACCATTGTAGGTGTGATTTTTTGCTTTGTTGAGAGGAAGAAATTTTGAGGGTAGTGGTTGGCTTGATTACCGGGCGCAATTGTATACCTGTCATTAGTGAGTAACTATTCAACTAGAATAATATAGATTTTTTTTTAAAATAATAAAATATAATATAGCCGATATTATATTAATCAGTAATCAGGTACAGACAATTATTTTCCCCCTGTTCCCTAAAATCCAAAACTTGTGTACTTTACCTATTTTTTTGAATATTTTTGGCTCTTCCGTACTTGTTATGCTAAATTAACACTTTCTTGATGCAGTCGCTCATGGGGGAAACCACGGCAGTCGCTCATGGGGGGAACCCCCAAGACCGCGCTGCCTCCCCAAGACCGCGCTGCATCGCTTGGCAAAGGGAGCAGGGAGCAGGGAGTAGGGAGCAGTGGAAAGAGGCAGTATTTATAAATTATTGTTAATTAAATAGCATCATTTCCCTTGTAGAGTAAGCTTTCTGATTTTTTTTACTTGAAATGAGCGCATAGCAGGTACTGAAGAACCATATTTTTTAAATGCTAGCATTATTATGACAGGAGTGTTTTATCTGTCATTTCTATATAAAAAAAACAATAATAATAGCAAGCCAGCTATTATAATAACCGAAATAAATTACTATGAAGTAAATCTATTTTTAGGTATTAATTAATTTATTTTATTTATTTTATTTATTTTATTTATTTTATTTAAGATATAAACTCTTTAAAAGATTAGGGTATAATTAGTATTACTACTCCTAGGACTCAACTGATGAATCAAACCACAGCCAACTTAACAATGTCCACTAGCTGCTGTTTAGAAAAAGGTTTGGTGAGATAGGCATCAGCGCCTTGTTTCATACCCCAGAGACGGTCGATGTCCTGATTTTTAGAAGAACAAATAACAATGGGAATGCTAGTGGTATCCCGATGGTTCTTCAGGCTGCGGCACAACTCGAAGCCACTCATTCCTGGCATAACTATATCTAGAACTATAACATCAGGTTTTTCCGTTACTGCCTTATCCAAAGCATCTTTAGCATCAGCAATACAAATAACTGTGTTACCACTGTCCCGTAGGTATCTAGCCATTAACTCTAACTGAGCCAGGTTATCTTCCACAATCAAAACTTTACTCATAGTTCAATTAATTGGTTGGTGTTTAACACTATAATCTAATCATGAACTTGTTGACTGTTGACTATTGGTTTACTATTGAATGTTGACTGTCCAATAGGGTCAACTCAACAAAAAACGTTCAATTCAATAAACTTTTCATTGACCTAGTCAAAACTAAAACTTTAATAAAACTTTAATAAAACTTTAATAATTAATACGGATAATTAGAACGGTTCGAGCTTACTGCTATGGACTTAATCCAAAGACAGTAGTAGAGTTAGTTTACTGGTGCATACATAATAAAATAACCCCAAGACTAACGGATTAGTGTTAGCTACCGTCAACTGAGGAATTGCTGAAAATTTATACATATGCACTTGACAAGCTAAAGAAGCGCTATAGAAATGCACGAAATTCGCGCTCTTTAAATTAAGACATATGTCTTAGTCCAATATATCCAAAAAATTTTAGCTTGTCCACGGGGCTGATAAGATAAAATACCATGGGATTGACTAAAATGCTCATGACTGGTATATCTACTACAGTAACTCCACGGGACATCCACCGACAGCAATTTCCGGCATTAGCCCACAAAGCCTATTTCAATTTTGGGGGCCAAGGGACTCTGCCTCTGGTATCTCTAAATGCCATCCAACAAGCCTATGAGTATGTGCAGCGCTATGGCCCATTCTCGGGTAAAGTCAATGACTGGGTTACCGAGGAATCCCACAAAACTCGAAGTGCGATCGCATTAGAGTTGGGGACATCAGCAGAAACCATCACCCTCACCGAAAATGTTACCGTTGGCTGCAATATTGCCATGTGGGGGATTGATTGGCAACCGGGTGATCACATCCTGATGAGTGATTGTGAACACCAAGGCATTATCGCTACTGCCCAGGAAATCTCCCGTCGGTATCAGGTAGAGGTATCTACTTGTCCAATTATGGCAACTCTAAATCAGGGAGACCCCACTAAAACTATTGAGCAATACTTACGACCTCAGACGCGATTGGTGGTATTGAGTCATCTACTGTGGAATACGGGTCAAGTATTGCCACTCAAGGATATAACTCATGTGTGTCACAACTATGATCAGAGTAGCCAATTGGTGAGGGTTCTAGTGGATGCAGCTCAGTCAGTAGGTTCTTTGCCCTTAAATCTAACCGAACTGGGGGCAGATTTCTATGCCTTTACCGGTCACAAGTGGTGGTGTGGCCCAGAAGGAGTGGGAGGTCTCTATGTGAGTCCAGATGCCTTGAGCAGCCTCAATCCCACATTTATTGGTTGGCGGGGGATTATTCTGGATAAAGCTGGGAAACCTGTGGATTGGCAACCAGATGGACAAAGATTTGAAGTGGCTACCTCGGCTTATCCCCTGTATGGAGGATTACGTAGTGCGATCGCAATTCATCAGCAATGGGGAACTGCTGAGGAACGTTATCAGCAAATTTGTCAATTGAGTGAATACCTATGGCAAGGCTTATCCAAGTTGGAAGCAGTCAGGTGTTTGGCTACTTCACCTCCCAAAGCTGGTCTGGTGTCCTTTGTGTTGACTAATGGCAAGCGCCATAACACGTTAGTAGAGTTTCTGGAGCAGCAAGGCTTTTTGCTACGAACTCTCCGGGACCCAGACTGTGTCCGTGCCTGTGTTCACTACTTCACCCAGCCGGATGAAATTGATAGGTTGATTGAGGCCATTGATGGGTTTAGTTTTGATAATTAATCAGAAAAGCTTAAGTCAAAGCTTAAGTCAAAGCTTAAGTCAAAGTTTAAGTAAAGATGCACCCCATTAGATAGTCATGGCCTACGATTCACACACATTTCATACTTTCTATAATGAGGGGCTAGTGTTTGCGATCGCATTTGCAGTTAGGTTTGTTTTGTATGAGTTGATGTTTGTTTTCGTTGACGATTGACGGTTAAGGGTTGACGGTTAACTGTCAACCCTTAATATCATCTCAGGATAATTAGCCTTAATAAAAATCTCCCCCATCTCCCCACACCTCCCACCCTCTAACTCAATCCGCGCCGAGGCTCCATACTTTTATTATGGGTATTAAACCGGACTTGATATTACACTCCTACTTACTTCCTCTGGCCTATCCCGGAGCAAATCCATAATTTCCTCAGTGTAGTGATGGAATTCAGGATGACGCTTGATTTTGTAAGTGCGCTCACCCTGTAACTCAATCCGCAATTCCCGTTGAATTGTACCAGGTCGTGCTGTCAGCACATAAATCCTTTGAGACAAAAACACTGCCTCTTCTACATCATGGGTAATCATTAATATGGTGCAACCTGTCCGCTGCCAAACCTCAAGCAAAAACTGTTGCATGGTTTCCTTAGTTTGTACATCAAGTGCGCCAAAGGGTTCATCCATCAGCAGGATTTTAGGATGACAGGCTAGAGCTCTTGCGATCGCAACCCGTTGTTTCATGCCCCCAGATAATTCTTTCGGATAGGACTTAGCAAACCCAGACAGCCCAACCACATCTAAATAATAACCAGCCTGTTCTCGGCGTTTTTGCTTTGGGACACCTTGCAGCTTTAAGCCAAACTCTACATTATGGATCACATTCATCCAAGGGTATAGGGTATATCGTTGGAAAACCATGCCTCGCTCTGAACTAGGTCCAGTCACCGTCAAACCATCAACCGTAATTTCTCCAGCTGTAGGCATATCTAAACCAGCTATCAGACGCAACAGGGTAGACTTACCCGAACCAGATGCACCCACAGCACAGACCAATTCCCCTGTCTCAACATGCATATTAATATCCTTTAGGGCAACAATAGTACCTTGTTTCGTGGGAAATTGTTTGTAAAGGTGATAAATTTCTAAGTGCATGGTTTTTTATTATTAGTGATATTGGTAATTCGGTATTGGGTATTGAGTATTCGGTATATTGAGTATTGGGTATTAGGTATTGTAATTCTCAATTTTCCTGCAAGCCTTTTCCCTTTTGCTTGTGATTACGTAAGCATATGCTGTTCGCTTAGCGTGGGCTTCGACGCTGGGAAGTAGCCCATTAGCTGACAGCTTACCTTCAACCTTCAACCTTCAACCTTCAACCTTCAACCTTCAACCTTCAACCTTCAACCTTCAACCTTCAACCTTCAACCTTCAACCTTCAACCTTCAACCTTCAACCTTGGCCTTTCGGCCACGCTACGCGAACAACCGTTAACAAAAAATCTAATCAATCGCCCATTTACAGGTAAGTCTGAGCAGCAATCGGAAGGATAAATCAATGGCAAATCCGATTAATCCTAGAATAATCAAGCAGGCAAATATTTCATCGGTTTTTAGAAACTTTTGGGCTAGCAAAATACGTTTACCTAGTCCCACTTTTGCTGCGACCAATTCTGCTACAATCACTAAATTCCAAGATGCTGCCATGTTGACTCGAAATGCATCAATAATATTGGGAATCACATAGGGAGTAATCACCTCTAATAGGACTTGTCTTCTTAGTCCTCCCAAAGTGTAGGTGCTTTCAATTAAATCCTTGGGAACAAACTTTACGGCATCCATAATCATTAAGGTATTGAAAAAGACAGTTCCAATGAAAATCAGTGCAATTTTCGGTGCTTCATCAATACCTAGATAGATAATGAATAGAGGGATAAATGCCGGAGCTGGCATATAGCGAACAATACCAATTATTGGTTCTGTTAACCCTCGGATACTGGCAAATGCTCCCATGGAAATCCCCAAGGGAATGGAAATAAGTGCTGCTAACAGAAAGCCAGCAAAAACTCTGAGAATGCTAGCAACAGTATCTTGAATAAGAAAGCCTTGTTGCCACAAACGGATAACGGCTTTACCCACGTCAATCGGTGACGGGAGGAAGACGGAATCAAGGCCAGCAAAACTTGAGATGAGCCACCAAGCAACAAACGGAATAGTAACTGATAGGATAATTAATATCCAGTTTAAGGATTTGGGAATATCCTCAGCAATGCGCCAAAAAACGGTAGGCTTTAGAGATCTGGTTGTCTGGGAACTATTCATTAAAGAGTCTAAGAAATGTGGTGGGTGCGTTAACGACGTGTAACGCACCGGTTTAATTAGATGGGTTATTAATGACTAAGAACGACCTGCGGCATAGGCTTTGACAAACTGGTCATCAAGTATCTTATCTAAATCAGGAACTTTTTGAATAAATCCCACATCCAGCATAAACTGAGACATTTTTTTAGCGGCAAACGGCATATGCTTCATACTATTACCAGGGCTAAATGCCTCTAGGTTTTCTTCCAGGGTAAATATTCGAGTTCCTTCTTTAAACTGTTGAAATTCCTCAACGCTAACATTAGCGCGTTCCGCCAGCAGTTCATCGGCTTTCTTGGGATTAGTTTTCATAAACTCCAGGATATCAAACCAAGTCTTTACTAGAGCTTGAACTTGGCCAGGACGTTCATCAATCAGCTTTTGAGTAACTACAAGTAAGTCAGGGATTGCCCCAGGAAATGCTTTGGAACTAATTAATTCTTTACTTCCCTTTCGTTTTAGGGCAGTGAGCCAAAAGGGAGGAAATGCACCCACGGCATCTACTTTACCCGCTGCAAATGCTGCTGCTGCTGCCCCAGTTTCTAAGGGGACAATTTCCACATCTTTTCTGGACATTCCCTCTTCTTCTAGGGCTAAGCTAAGCAAGAAGTCATCTACAACTCCCTCTTCTATTGCTACCTTTTTTCCTTTCAAGTCTTTCAGGGAATTAATTTCTGCTGTGACAATAATTTTGTCATTGCCAGCAGAGTTATCATTGACCAGAACCGCTACTTCACCATTAACCGCATCAGCAGCAAAAGATATCGTATCATTAAGAGTTTGGCAATTAGCATCCAGTTTTCCTGCTGCCAAAGCTTCCATGGATTCCAGGTAGCCATCAAACCATTTTAGTTGTACATTAAGGCCATTGGCTTCAAATAAACCTTCTTTTTCCGCAATGTACCACGGCCACCAACCAGGCCAACTGCTGTATCCCATAACAATGGGAGTAGAATCTTTAACGGCTTGGGAGTTATCTGAGGGTTTGGTGTTTGGGGATTGGTTGCAGCTAATAGCTAGGACTAAACTAAGTAGAAATACAGCACATAGGGATAGTAATTTGGGAATTTTCATTAAAAATTGCGGCAGTATAACACACCTACACTCCTAGAGTTAGGTGGGAATGAATGCTGCACCTCCAACTAATGGTTTACAGATTAATCGGACACTGGGTTCAAGTAACCGTTTTTTCTGGGCAGAAAATTTTCCAAGTCTTTTCCAGTTAACATCTGACCCAGACACCGATCATCCTACCATCCACACTTCCCTTTCAGGAGTGTTGGATGTGACATGGTAGATGGCTGCTAAAGTTACACCGTCCATTGCCTGGTTGGCTGGGATCTGCTTATTTTTGTCAGCTTTATCTTTGTATAGCCTGATGTTCTAAGGTTAGAGGTTTCCCCAGAAGTGTTTAATCCAGCTATCAAAGTTTACCAAAATTGCTAATGTCTGTCTATCGTTGTTGTGAACAGAGCAAGAATTAGGATAAAGATGCTAAAAACTGTAGTTAAAGATACCAAGTTAATCTAAAACTAGTTCATCCGAAGTTCCCTGATCTAAAGTTAAACACTTCTGCATCCCACCTTGAGTGATCAGGAACCTAATCAATCATTATATAGATTGAAAAGATAAGAATTTATAGGAATTTGTGGGTCTTTTTGTAACGCTTCCCTTGCACCATCACTTGCGCCCTCACCCTATAAGCTCATAGTTCTGGTGTGAGGAATTCTAGTTTGGGTAAAATGCAATCAGCCAGGTCTAACTAAGGGGAATCACCATGCTAAAGTATGACCCATTACAATATCTTCCTACTTCCGAGGAGTTACCCTCTTCTGATAACACCCCTGTGGATAACGAACTGCAAGATTTAATTCCCCACTTGCTCAAAGGGATCTTATCCTTAATCTGGCAACAGCGCTATGACTGGTTTTTTGGAATTGATATGGGCTACTATTACCACCCTAACCAAAGCGCGATAGTTCCTGACGCTTTCTTAAGTTTAGGAGTAGACCGGCGCAAAATTCGTCCCAAGGGTCGTCAAGGACGTTTAAGTTATGTGCTTTGGGAAGAAAACAACACCGTGCCAATTCTAGCCATCGAAAATGTCTCTCAAACCTACAATGGCGAGTACGACCAGAAAAAATTAGACTATGCCGAATTAGGATTCCTATATTATGTAATTTATGATGGCGACAGTTATTATCCACGCAAAGGGGAGCCCTTTGAGGTTCATCGCTTGGTAGATGGGGTGTATGTGCGTCAAAGCGGGAATCCAGTGTGGATGCCAGAAATTGGTTTGGGAATTGGTACAGAGTTAGGAAGTTATCAGGATTGGAGTCGGGAATGGCTTTATTGGTATGACCTTAACGGGAAACGGTATCCCTCCCCAGAGGAAAGAACTGAACAGGCTGAGCTGGAAGCAGCTCAAGAACGTCAACGGGCTATTCAAGCTGAGCAACGGGCTGCGGAAGCTGAACAGAACCTTGATGCTTTGAAAGCTCAACTAAAACAGCTGGGGATTAATCCTGAAGATTTTATGAATCGTTAGCTGGAAGAAGCAGCTAGTAATACCAAAATCCCCTTGATAATCTACTCTACAATCTAGTCCTTGAGATGCAGACGAAAATTTTTATAGCCACAACAACTGACCCACCCGATGTCTCAACCCAAAGTCTTCATAACTCGCCGCCTTCCTGATACCAGACTCGAACAACTCCACCAAATCGCCAATGTGGAAATCTGGCCAGAGCGTCAACCGCCTCCCTACGAGGTATTGCTCAACAAAGTTAAAGAAATCGATGGCTTACTGTGCCTACTCACAGATTCCATTGACCAACAAATCATCGAAGCTGCACCATCCCTCAAGGTAATCAGCCAATTAGCAGTAGGTTACGATAACATTGATATCTCAGCTGCCACCATCCGGGGTATCCCCATTGGTCATACTCCTGGTGTCCTGACTGAGGCTACAGCTGATTTAGCCTGGACGTTACTAATGGCAACAGCACGGCGAGTGATTGAAGCAGATAAATTTGTACGTGCTGGTCATTGGCAGACTTGGGAACCTACTTTATTGCTAGGACCAAACATCAGCGGTGCTACTTTAGGAATTGTTGGCTTTGGACGCATTGGTCAAGCTGTTGCTCGTCGTGGGCGAGGCTTTGATATGGAAATTCTTTATTACAGTCGGCATCGACGGGACTCAGAATTAGAACAATCCCTTGGTGTAAAGTATGCTGAATTCGACTTGCTGCTAAGGGAATCAGACTTTATTACCATTCACACTGCTCTGTCTGAAGAAACCTACCATCTATTTAGTACTCCCCAGTTTGAGCTGATGAAATCCTCGGCTATCTTGATCAACACCGCACGAGGAGCAATCGTAGATCCAGAAGCACTTTACCAAGCTCTGAGGAATGGTCAAATCGCTGCTGCTGCTCTGGACGTAACTAAACCAGAACCTATTCCCATGGATAGTCCGTTGTTGACCTTGGATAATTTGATCATTACTCCTCACATTGGCAGTGCAACTTATCAAACGCGATCGCAAATGGCTACGATGGCGGTGAATAATCTTATTGCTGGACTTTTGGGTAAGCGATTACCCTATTGTGTGAATCCACAAGTGTATTAGAATAATTCCGTTTCCTTGGGTTTTAGGGTCTGTCTGCAAATTACTCGATCAAGAAAAGTAGGGGGTAAGACAGTTGTAATTTATCATTGCTTCCCGTACTTCCCCTGGCTCCCTTGCCTCCTCTGCACCGCTACAGCAAGGGTTTTTAGACCCAAGCAGACATGGCCTAGCTTTTAGCCAACTCCCTGAGATCGAACTCAAGTAAAAGAAATCTGTAGGTTTATCATTTCAGAACCTATCGGTGAGAAGTTTAAAAAATACCATAGCTTTCATGTCCAACGTGGGAATGTAGGCTATAAGTCGCTGATTAAGATGTTTTGAAAACTTCTCGGGAGTGCAAATGACTGAAAATTCTTCTGAAAACCCCTTGTTTGAAAGCCCAGGCAGTAACAGTTCAAATCCTTCTGAGGCGGAACGTGCCCTGGAGCGTGAAGCTCAACTACCGTTGACGGGATGGCAGCAGGAGGTGTCAAGGGGGCTCGAATACGGGCTGGAAGCAGCAGAGAGTATTAGCGATCGCACTATTCCCACCTTTTCGCGGGGTGAACTACCTCACTACGCTGGGATCAATACCTTTCTCAAAGCACCTTATCTCGAAGATGTTCGCCAGGTTGAGGGATACGATGTGGCCATTGTCGGGGTTCCCCACGACTCGGGAACCACCTATCGCCCCGGAACCCGCTTTGGTCCCCAAGGCATTCGCCGCATTTCTGCCTTGTACACTCCTTACAACTTTGAGTTGGGGATTGACCTACGAGAGCAAATTACCCTCTGTGACGTGGGAGATATTTTTACAATTCCAGCCAACAACGAAAAGTCATTTGACCAGATTTCTAGAGGCATTGCTCACATCTTCAGCTCTGGAGCGTTTCCCATCATTTTGGGAGGGGATCATTCCATCGGATTTCCTACCGTTCGGGGTATTTGTCGGCACTTAGGGGACAAGAAAGTTGGCATTATCCACTTTGATCGCCATGTAGATACCCAGGAAACCGACCTGGATGAGCGGATGCACACCTGCCCTTGGTTTCATGCAACTAACATGAGGAATGCTCCAGCCAAGAACTTAGTGCAACTGGGCATTGGCGGTTGGCAAGTACCTCGCCAGGGAGTCAAAGTTTGCCGGGAGCGGGCAAGTAATATCCTGACAGTAACCGATATCACTGAAATGGGATTGGACGCAGCAGTAGAGTTTGCCCTGGAACGGGCACTAGACGGTACCGACTGCATTTATATCAGCTTCGATATTGACTGTATCGATGCCGGTTTTGTTCCTGGTACAGGCTGGCCCGAACCGGGCGGACTCCTCCCCCGGGAAGCTCTGTATCTACTGGGCAAGATAGTTCAGAAAGCTCCTGTTTGCGGTTTGGAAGTAGTGGAAGTCTCGCCGCCCTATGACATCAGCGACATCACTGCCCTGATGGCAACTCGCGTCATCTGTGACACAATGGGGCACCTAGTGCTATCTGGTCAACTGCCGCGCCAGGAAAAACCCTCCTATATTCATCCAGAAGCGCAGCCGGAACTAGTAGATTGGACTTGAAGGTGGATTTCAACAATGCATGAGACTGACATGACTAAGGCACTAATTGTGACCTTGCGCAATTGGTGGCAAGCACAGCCAGAGCGACCCAAAATTTCCTGCGTCCATCTCACAGTAGGCCAGTTCACTGGCGTCGAACCCGTGAGTTTGGAATTGGCCTTTGAAGCTCAAATTCCCAACACCTTTTTGTCTGGTGCAAAACTGGTGATTCAGGAAACTCCCTTAATTGCCTTTTGCCATCACTGTCAACAAGACTATCGGCCTGATATTGATAGTCAATACGCTTGCCCAGAATGTAAATCACCGATGGAAGACATTCGCTCTGGGCGAGAATTAAAGATTGACCGCCTTGAATACTGTGGCTCTGCTGTTGAAACCGATGTACCACAGCTTTGATGCAGCTCTGGAAATTAACCTGCTCCATGGAAGAAAGGCGTTGACCACAATCGCACCCAGGGCAAACCCATCTTTGAGTTGACAAATCGACTATTTTATGAGCTATACCAATAAGGATTAGAAGGGTAATTAAAAGGCGATCGTTTACAGCTCGTAGCGATCGCTTTTTAGTATTGGTTACTAAAGTTTTACAAAGTTTATAACAATCAATACTTTGAGGTTAATAATTTGTATTTTGGGCAGATGATCAAGGAATTTTTGCTTTGCTGAATTGAAGTATGAATGCGCGATCATTTGATTTTG
>NZ_JAAHHU010001580.1:0-1155 GCF_010672095.1 Moorena sp. SIO3I6
TTACTGACCCACAATGTAACCTTACCGGAATGGTGCTTGGATTTTCGACAAAGAAAGAGCTAGAAGAAGTTTACAAGACAAATCAACACATAAAAGCTGGTTTAGAACCAGCTTTTGAATCACAACCTCGATTGATAAAGGCAGTTGAGTGTATACCAATAGAACGGCAGGAGGGTTTGTTTTTATTGCCAGGGCACGTTGGGCTTGCTGAGTATGAAGTTACCTTAGGTATTGCTCAGGAGTTAAGTGGTTCAATTCAAACTCTTAAGAATCTTCCTGGCTCTATTTCCTATCTTCTTGATAAAACAGCCAAGAATTTTTCTGCTGACTATATTCTGATTGACATGAGTCCAAGCTTAAGCTCAATTAATCAGAATTTACTGATGACAAGTGATTTTTTTATATTGCCTACAATTCCTGATTTCTTTTCAGTTATGGCAATTGATTCAGTAGCAACAATTCTACCTAAATGGCATCAGTGGGCACAGAAAGCCAGCGAATTGCCAGTTCTCAAGGAAGCTAATTACCCATTCCCAAAAGTTACCCCTCTCTTTCTTGGAACAATTATTCAAAATTATCGAATTAGGTACAGAAAACCATCTGTTGCTTTCCAGAAATGGATGGATCAGATTAAAGATGCTATTGAAGATAGACTGTTTCCAGAATTAAGGCGTGAACATATGGTTTTTGCTAAGCAAGTTTATTCTGAACAAGAAATGGGAGATGATTTCTGCCTCATAAAAATGTCATATTTCAATAGCCTCATTGCTATTTCTCAAAAATGTCAAACACCTGTATTTGCTTTAACTGCTCAAGAAATTGGGCAAACTGGCAAGGTGTTAGAAAATACTCAAAACTCCCAAAACAGCTTTAAAGAATCTTTTTCCAGATTAGCAGATAAGGTAATTAATCTAACTTGTAATGCAGTCCGCGCTTGATCACTTCCATATCAGCATCCGTCGTGTTCGAAATTTGATAGCTGTTCATAATTCTGTTAAATCACAATCTACATCTGCTCTCGATATTTCAGACATTTTGAGAGCTCAGACGAATGTCCTTGATTGAAGAAGGACCTGATAAGTCTGTGCGGATGGCTCATTTAGCCTGTGTAGGTAGCCATGCTATTAATGGGGTGGCCGCACTGCATACGGAATT
>NZ_JAAHHU010001581.1:0-1154 GCF_010672095.1 Moorena sp. SIO3I6
TTGCTGATGCCAAGGAGTTAATCCCACAATGTGTCCGAGGTCAACCATCCAAAGAACTTCACCCCGCCAGTTGTAAACACCCATCACCCAAGGTGGCATATGGGCAATTGGAATAATTTGACCAACACCAATAGTCAGCACTTCAGTCAGCTGATTAATTGGCATTAAAGCAGTAGTATCAGGTACTAGATGAAACCGCAGAAACTGCTGTCTAATTTCATTGGCAGCAGTTTCTGTTGCTGATGATGGGGAAGCTGAAGCTGGGATAAACTTGGACACCATGATGATCTCTCTTTTTTTATATCTCAGTCAGATTTAACCCTTGACCAGTTGGTTAATGATTTTTAGGAGTTCTTCGTGATCAACAGGCTTATACAGGTAAGCATCTGCTCCCTGCTTCAACGCCCAAAATTTATCCATTTCAGTATCTTTGGTGGAGCATATTATCACAGGAATTTGGCTTGTATTAGCTTCATTTTTAAGGGTTCGACAAATTTCAAAACCACTGCGATCTGGAAGGACAACATCAAGGACAATCAAATCAAGCTGATTACTGCTAATTTTTTCTAGGGCTTCTGAGCCATTATTGGCAGTTAATACATTAAATCCATTTTGCTTGAGATAACCTCTGAAGATTTCTAGATCTGTTAATGAATCTTCAACAATTAATGCGGTAACCATTTTTCTCCGATTTTTTAAATAACTATAAAATTATAAGCAGATAAGCAAGTGTTTAAACGTTTTTTTTGTAAATACTTAAATTTCGGCTATCTATCTAGTAAATTCTAAATAATTTGTTTAAGATGTTTAATGATAACTCTCAATACCTCTTCAGGATTGATGGGTTTACTCATGAAATCTGAGGAGCCAACCATCTTAGCTCTCACACGGTCGATGATGCCGTCGTTACCGGTCAAAATCACGATCGGAGTATTGCGGAAAAAGGAGAGCCTACGCAATTGACCACAAATTTCATAACCATTAGCATTTGGCATGACCAGATCTAAAAATATCAACTCTGGCTTAGTAGCTAACAAAGTAGCGATCGCCCTAAGTGCATCATTAATAGCCACAAAGCGATAGCCTTCTGAGGTAAGAATTTTTTCCATGCTTTGGCAGATCAGGGGACTATCATCCACGCAGGCAATCAAAGG
>NZ_JAAHHU010001582.1:0-1154 GCF_010672095.1 Moorena sp. SIO3I6
CAAGTGCAACAAACCTTAGCAGGCCTTAAAAAATCTTATAATTTACAAAAAACAGAACAACTAGCCCAGTTAAATCAGGCCAAACAATTGCTAGATCATAGTCAAATGGCTTATAATTTAATGGAAAATCGCATGGAAAATGCCAAGCGGGAGGTGGCAAGGTTTAGAGATGCATTTAATGAGGGGATTGTTTCGGAAATTCAGTTGGTAGACCGGGAAGATATGGCTCAAGAGAGGCAACGGTTGTATGAACAAACCCGATCAGACCTCGAGCAAGCGAAGTTACGGTTAACGGAGCAAGAGAGTACTTATGAGCGCACCTTGCGCCAAACCGAAGCAGAGATTGAACAGGCGCAGTTGCGTCTACGGGAGCAAGAGAAAAGTTATCAGGGTTTAGTCGAAGCCGGGAAATTGGCTCTACTGCGCTCTGAGGAGAATTTTAAAAATATGGAGGCAGAAATTTCTAGACTTGAAGCGGATATTGCTCAGAATAAGACTCAGATAGAGGGGTTAAAGTTTCAGTTGTCTCAACGGGTGATAAAATCTCCGGTAAATGGGACTATATTTGATTTCCCGATTCCTGGTGCCGGTTCAGTGGTGCAGCCAGGAATGATGGTGGCAGAAATTGCCCCAGAGAATTCTTCCTTAAGTCTCAAAGCCCAGATGACAACACCGGAAAGTGGTTCCTTGAAAACTGGGCTACCCGTAAAGTTGAAGTTTGATGCTTATCCCTATCAAGATTATGGGGTGCTACCAGGGGAAATCATCAGCATTTCTCCCACTACAGAAGAAGTGGATACGCCTCAGGGTCCGATAGCGGCCTATACCTTAAAGATTACTCTGAAAAAAGACTGTATAGACTCAGGGAATGAGTGTATTCCTTTGCGTCCAGGGGATACTGCATCTGCTGAAGTAATTGTTAGACGGCGTCGGATTATTGATTTGATTGTCGATCCGTTTAAGCAATTGCAGAAGGGGGGGATAGGACTTTAGCTGACAGGGTGCCAAGCAACATTATTCGCCTTACTGGGTGTGGGGTGTGGGGTGTGGGGTGTGGGGTGTGGGGTGTGGGGTGTGGGGAAATCGGGAGTCGATAATAGCTCACAATGGGGCGTTGCGTCAGTCTTTGAATGAATAGGAGTAGAGCGGGCATA
>NZ_JAAHHU010001583.1:0-1153 GCF_010672095.1 Moorena sp. SIO3I6
GGCGGTAAGGGCAAACCACCAGCAACACCTGTAAGCCGATTTTTTGATACAGTTCCGTTGCGATCGCTAAAGCAGTAATCGTTTTACCACTACCCGTTGCCATTTTCAGGGTTCCTCGTCCCCGATGAGCAAACCAATTGGCCACCGCTTGCCGCTGATACTGCCGCAACTGAATATCCGCTGGTATCCTAGGACATCCCTTGGGTAAGTTAGTCTCAAAGGAGATGGGTAATTGGTAAGCTCCTCCCGATTCAGCTACTTTGATATTACGGGAGGGCTGATAGTATCCTCCTGCTAAACTTCCCCAGTTTCCTGATAGCACGAATGGGAATTTCTTGTTCCTCATTGGTCATTGGTCATTTGGTATTTGTTAATTGGTATTTATTAGTTTTTATTGGCTATTTTTTATTTAGTATTTGCTGTTTTTTATTGGCTATTTACTACTTGCTATTTTCTAGTTTCCTGGATGCAAGCAAGTCTTTTTCATTTTCTTTTTTACCGTTTTCCTTGGTCAGCAAACACCTCAATTTCCCCTGCCCTAGAGGGTTGGCATTGCACATTACCAATTGGTTGAGAACCTAACCCGGATAGCCCATCCACCTGCTTAATGCGACAAGACTTGGTGAAGGAATAAGAGTCAGGTTTGGTGTCAGGATTTGAACGGGGGCCGTTCCAATTGGCCTGCAAGTCTAAGTTATAGTCAGACCCAGACTCCCTGGATGAAAATTTATAGGTCACTTTCCATAGAGGATCTTCAGCAACCGGTGAGTTTTGCTTAGCTTGATATTCAATCCCCTTCAGCAATTTTTTGTGATTTACTTTAAGCAGGGATTTCTCAACCTCTGACCAAGATTTTTCATTCAACTCTTCTTTCAATTGAACTTCCATCCCCTCTAAGATCGATACACCTCTAGATAGGACAGTGACTTGGGCAGAGGGCAATTTCCACACAAAGGAACTATGGATAAAATCATCACTCAGTAAGCTAGGATATTGCACTAGCCAATTTTGAATCACAAAATAAAACTGTATCCAGCAGCTAATCAGGAGTTGGCTACCGAATAATATAACTAGATATTGACGTTCTGCTGGGGACGGTTTTTTTACCTTAAATTCTAATGCTAAAATATAGGGTAAAGCCGCAATTATTGCA
>NZ_JAAHHU010001584.1:0-1153 GCF_010672095.1 Moorena sp. SIO3I6
CTCACTCGCAGAAATGGCGAGGAGGGTCGTTCCAGCAAAAGATCTCGACGACCGCCTAGAAGCTGGGCTTGTCTATGTGACCTGTGGACGCTTCGTAGTTCCAGGTTAGCATAGGACACCACCACCTGGCTATCGCCACGCTACGCGAACGTTCAGGTGGTGGAAGCTTCATGAGTTTTCTGGAACGGGCATCTGGCTGTGGAACGGGCATCCGGGCATCTGGCTGTGGAACGGGCATCTTGCCTGTTTCATTTCCAGGCGGGCAGGATGCCCACTCCACTGATATTGATTCTCTGCCTCTCATTCTCTGTTTCCGTCTTGATGCAGTCGCTCATGGGGGAAACCACGGCAGTCGCTCATGGGGGGAACCCCCAAGACCGCTTAGGTGCGCTTTCCGTTGGCGAATTAAATTCGCCACGGGTCGCACCTCTGCATCGCTATTCCCTATTCCCGACTTCTGAAAGAAGTCTATTCAGCAATTTTCGTCATTCCCATCAAAATTAGACTCGTACTCCTGCTACCTTTGTTCTTTGTTCTTTGTTCTTTGTTCTAGCTCCATTTGTTAATATAATTACTTTCTAAAGTATGCCCCGAGGATCACATTCTAGTTATAGCTTTCCTAGCTCGTAACCTAACTCTGACACTATGGGAATAGGGAGTCGGGAATAGGGAGTCGGGAGTCGCGAGTCGCGAGTAGAATTAGCATAGAGCTATATCCACAGAATATAATTATGAATCAGGCAATACATGAGAGAGTATACTGGACTATTCATGACCTAGAATTGCTACCAGAAAATGAAGGAACACGCTACGAAATCATTGATGGAGAATTATTTGTGACTAGAGCGCCTCATACTAAACATCAGCAAACCTGTGGCAAAATTTTTCGACAGCTAGATGCTTGGTGTGAAGCAAGTGGTTTAGGAGAAGCTATTCCTAGTCCTGGTGTCCTGTTTTCCGAATCCGATAATGTTATTCCCGATGTCGTTTGGGTTACTCAAGAAACCTATACATTAACCTTAGATAAATCTGGACATCTAACTGGTGCCCCAGAATTAGCAGTCGAAGTTTTATCTGCTAGTCAACAAGACCAAAGACGAGACCGAGAAGCTAAACTAAAACTTTACTCTTCACGAGGCGTAAAAGAATATTG
>NZ_JAAHHU010001585.1:0-1151 GCF_010672095.1 Moorena sp. SIO3I6
TATCAAATCAGCATCAGGGGTTGGTGGAATCTTGGTGGTTATATATAGCTGGTCTCGTGGTACTGACAATCCAGCTTTCAGGATGTTACCAAGGTACTCTTCACTCTTGCCGTAACCCCTGGCAGTTTCCAGGTGATTAATTCCTTTAGTGATTACCTGTTGCACTGTCTTCTGAGCATTGGACTCAGATGCTAAGCAACGCATGGTGCCGCAAGAAAATACTGAAAGCTGGAGATTAGTTTTACCAAACCGCCGATAACGCATGTTCCCCAACTGCTGAAATAATCAAATCTTTGGTTATCACATCTTTGGTTAAAATGTTGCCGAAAAACAGTTGCGCAAAAAGCTCACTTGATGGCCATCGATTGTCTTGGGGTATAGCTTCGGGTATAGCTTCGGGTATAGATAGTTTGGGATATATCCATTTATCCCAACGCTCACTTAGGGTATAGCATCAGGATTAGAGCATCTGGAAAACTCTCACCAATGGCTAGATGGTAAGGCTTTCAGAAACATCTCCATAATTTTTTGACAGAGCAATTAATATATTGTTGCTGTTAAATCCCGTTTAATCCCAATATTTTGGCTTTAGCTACCACGACTATATCCTCCACGGTGAAGAAAATCTTCTGGGCGGATATTAGAGACAAATTCCCGAAAAGCTCTACGCTCCTCTTCATCCTTATCTTGGTCTACAGGAATCGAAGCATCAGCAATCACCTCTTCCATCACCCAAATCGGACTGCCAGTGCGCAGGGCAATCGAGATGGCATCACTTGGTCGAGCATCAATTTCTTTCTTTGTCTCACCCTGACTAACACATAGGCTGGCATAGAATGTGTTATCTTGGAGAGAGTGTATTATAACACGATCCAGTGTTATGCTCCACTCCTCTAGAAAATTGACCATTAGGTCATGGGTCAGGGGACGGGGTGGTGTTTGTCTTTCCAAAGCACTGATAATTGCCTTTGCTTGATCTTGCCCAATATAGATTGGCAGAGCACGCCGATCTAAGACATCTTTGAGTAACACGATGGGGCTACGTGTTACAGTATCTACTGCAATGCCAGCAACTCTCATTTCAATCATCAGCTTAGCCTCTAGAATACGGTCAGCATCAGGGGCATCAAAGCGAAGCGGTAAACTAGTAC
>NZ_JAAHHU010001586.1:0-1150 GCF_010672095.1 Moorena sp. SIO3I6
CTTACCTCAAGCTAAAACAATGGCACGGCAACTCAATGGGTTCTTAGTACTACTGCTTTATGGACAGGCATCTGACCAAGAAATTCAATCCTTGGTACTAGAATTAGCAGAAGCCCAAGTTCTCCCCTTGTGGCTAGGTTGGCAAAATAGGAAAAGATTCGACCGCATTGTAGCGATGCTTTCGACGAATTCTGAACTGAATTGATGTCAGTGCATATGATGTCAGTCCATAGTAAGGGTGCATTCAAGGCATTTAGCACTGATATTGACAGTGCTTGCATGGTTTGTGACGAGGATTCTTTAGGAGTTAGACCTTGAATTATTGAAGCAATAGAATTATTGAAGCAATCCACATGAACATTATGAACAGACTAGACAGAATCGAGCTGATGTGATTAGGGTTTTTATTAAAACATTACGTGGTAAGATTCCGGTTTGACTGGTAAGAAAAGATAATGACTAACCCTTGATATGACTTAACTATCAATATCTAGGAATTAGCCATTACCAAGTTTTTTTGGTAGCTATCTGATCACGACTACTCGAGTGAGGTTTTCGGTGACCGTCTTTTCATAGCCTTTTTTACAGTGACCATCTGAGACATAAGATGCTGAACTTTAGTGTAGAGTTGGTCAAACTCATCACCATTAAGGGGAGTTGGTTTCTTCTGTGGCTCCTGAGCAGCATTGGGTGGAGCATAGGCTAGAAATGATTGCACCGATGGAAACCTAGCCGTAGCTGCTCGCACGTCCAAGTCGGGTTTAGTGGGGGATTGAGTGGATGGTTCATGATCCACTGTTTGATTGGTAATTATTACAGGTTCAGTTACCGACCCAGTTTCGGCAATCGGATGGTAGTTTTTGGGCAAGGATTCAGAAGTGACTTGCTCAACATTGCTAATGGGCTGGTAGTTGTCGTTCAAAGATAGTGAAGTGTCTTTCTCTGAGGTAAACTCCTTCAGTCCAGAAGCGTCTAACCTAGAGTCTGAGAGCTGAAGTGTCTCTAACAATTCCTCCTTTTTCTTGAGATTTTCCTCAAGACCCGATAACTGTGCCTCTATATCAGACCGGTTGCGGTCAGCGGAGCGCCATCCGGTCATCGCCACTGTAGCAGTTCCTACAGTCAGACTTAGTAGCGCTGCTAAGCCCAA
>NZ_JAAHHU010001587.1:0-1150 GCF_010672095.1 Moorena sp. SIO3I6
AAAAAAATGCGATCGCTAGTTAGATTAGCGATCGCTGACAGTCTTGGGTAAAAACCGTTTAAGTAAGAACTAATCGGAATAGTCTTGGGATCACACTGTTGTGTTACACAAATGCATTAAATGCCTGCTCAGCAGCATCGAGATTGCCGAATACAGTCAGATTATCCTCGCCGCCAAGGATAGCTACTACCGCTTCTTGACCACTAACTGTTTCGCGACCGAAACTAATATTGCCCAAGAACTCGTCAGCGAAATCAAAGGCATCACCGGCCTCAAAGTCAGTGATTTGGTCAAAGTCCTGGAGACCGTCTTGGAAGATTTCACTGCCGAAGGCGAAGATGTCTGCACCTGAATTGCCAGTTAACAAGTCATTGCCAACGCCTCCGTTCAACACATCATTAGCGCTACCACCAATCAGAGTATCATTGCCCTCATTACCGAAAACAGTACCGTTAACAGTGCCTGCGATACCATCATAGGTATCATTACCAGCACTGAGTAGAACATCGCCGTTGATAGTACCTTGGTTAACAATAGTTACGTCACCCTCAGCACCCTGAACATCAATACCGACCTGAGGGCTGCCTGCAACAACACCACCGTTGATAGTGCCCCTGTTAATGATGTCGCCGTTGAGTTCGACTCCGTCCTCAATCAGTACTGCCGCATCAGTTTCTGAGGTTAAGGTGCCTTCATTGACAATATCACCATTGAAGACTGAGAGGTCAGTATTAGTACCTTGTCTGAGGCGAACAGCAGTTGCTCGGTTGTTACCCACCGGCACACCACGTCCGATCACCGTACCTCGATTAATCACGCTACCTGTGACATCAGCACCGAGTTGTAGAGAAATGGCATCTCCATCATTGCCTTCACCGACATCGATCAGACCACTACTTTCGTTGACAATCGAGTAGGAAAGCGCACTCTGGTCAGTGTAAACGACACCATCCCGGGGACTGGCAGAGGTGAGAATCTCACCGAAGTTTTGAAGGCTAATATCTTGACCACCGATATTTACGGCACGACTAGCACTAGTGATAGTACCGAAATTTTGCAGCGCGCCAGAAGAGGTACCGCCATTGGCAAAGCTAACGCCGTTGAAAGCACCATCAATCGTACCGTTATTAACGATTGTACCGTTGAGTTC
>NZ_JAAHHU010001588.1:0-1149 GCF_010672095.1 Moorena sp. SIO3I6
TAGCTGGGGTAATGGAGAGAAGGTTTTTTTCAGGTTAACAATACCTTTTTATTAGCAAAAATCTCCCTATCTCCCTATCTCCCTATCTCCCTATCTCCCTATCTCCCCAGAAATCCATTTTAGTCCGACAATGAAACAGCCCTGCTTGATCAGGTCGGTAATGCTGGGATTGCTTTTAGCTTTTGCCTTCATCAATCACTTGATAAACTGTTGCGCATTTACATTGGATATTATTCAGTCAGAAAAAAAACCGTCAAACCCTCTCCACTGCTCCCCTGCTATCAGAACAATAGAATTTAAATAAAGACTAGCTTACCAATTTGGGAAATTACGGCTGCACATCAACTTCATATCCTCATCACCCCATCGCCCCATCGCCCCATCGCTCCATCTGCATATGTAGTCTAGCTTTGAAGAATTGGTATGACTTTATGACACACATTATGCACTACATTGTGTAGTTCTAAAAGATTACGAATTTTGAGGATTTTGCAATGGGGCTTACGCCGCCGCCTGAAGGGCTAATCACAAATCCCTGGCTAAACCTGAGTATTTATACTTATGCTGAAAAGTCAGGATGAGCATTACATATATTACTTAATGTAATACAAATTGAAGTTTGTTCAAAAATAAACGGTGCTACATTAAGTAGTGTTAAAAAATCACCCATCCTTGCTCCAAGCAGATGGAATAAAAATTCACAAAAATTTACATAACTATAAAAACTTTGGTTCGACTAGTGATAAGCATTGGGTTATCCCCAAATGGGCTGATAAGCGACACGCTGATAGCGTCCGTCAAAAGCTCAGTCCCAAATTCGGTCACCTTCCCTGGTTTATCGAGATTTGCGGCTATAATGAAAAGGCGGTGAGGGGGGACCCAGAGATGAGGAGTGTGTATGAAAATTTGTTTCAACACTGGCAACTATGCAATTAAAATGCACAACAGCTTAATTGCACAACTTAATTGCACAACCCAAGTAGGAGGTTAGTCACCTTAATGTCTATGTTATCATAAAAGGTGAGTATAGGTATCGGTTGCAGTTTTTGTTTTCAGTGTTGACAGGTTTCTTCTGTTTCATATTGCTAAGCATGCCTCCGAAATTTCTATCTCTACATAAATCAAATTTTGGAGATATTGTATGTCTGT
>NZ_JAAHHU010001589.1:0-1148 GCF_010672095.1 Moorena sp. SIO3I6
TTAAGCCAGGCATTAGTGCAATGATGGACTTGGATTTACCAAATTTCATCTGTCCGCCTCCCGGTCGTCTCCCGCTATAATCTTTGATTTAGCGGTGAGACTTGCCATATAAACACCTGGGGTTACCCCAGGTGACAGGCACTCAGGAAAGGGAGGACAGGCTTTAATTTGTATAGGCATAACCATCCTTCCTGTGAATAAATTGACAATACTTGTGACTGATTCCTTGCACCAGTCCTGATTTAGTTGAGATATTGAAATATCCTGATTTTCGAGTTGCAACTCGTCCAACGTAGGTACCGATTTTCTTGCCTTTAGTTACCACAGCTCGGACAATATCACCCGTTTGAAAGCCTTTGTGAATTTTAGTTCTTGAACAGTGACGGACAGGGAATCCATACTTGTTGGTTCGACAAAGCTGACGAGTTCCGTGACCTTTGGCAGTAATCAGCAAAGGATGGGTTACTTCAATGATCAATGTTTCAACTTTCCCGACATTTGCTGCGTCTAGCCAATGAGTTTTTGGCAGGTTTTGACGGCATCTATTGAATTTAGTCAATCCGCCGCTGCCAACCTCGACTGGTATTCCAGTTGACTTTAGATCGTGGTATAATTTCCAGCGAGTTGTATTAACAGAAGCTGCGTCAGCCAGAGGGCGTCTCGCTTGACTCAATACACGCTTCAAGACACTAGGCTTATTAGACAGGAAAAGCTCAATATCTTGATTAGACTTAGCTTGATTGCATGGGTGACACGCAATAGCTAAGTTAGAAACCCGATCGCGTAGCGTGGCCAAAGGCCAATCGGAACCGCCTTTAGACTTGGGTTTGATATGCTCAATTTCTAACTGAGTACCTGTTGCCCCACAATAAGCGCATTTACGATTCCATTTTTCAAGTAAATATTCCCGAAGTTCGTAACCGTAAAGTGTGCCCTGCTGATACTCTATCCCAGATATTTCAGGATTTTGTAGTTTTTGAGTGTCAAATCTAACTAGCTCTTGAGAGATACCAGTCACAGGACATACTCTAGTCAGCTTTTCAACCCAAGTTAAAATGTTTTTAACTCTAGACATCAGGCTAGGAGCTAACCAACCTTTTGGTCTAGTTCTATTAAGAAATCTGGGATTACGATATCGAGTTTTACGA
>NZ_JAAHHU010000159.1:0-12354 GCF_010672095.1 Moorena sp. SIO3I6
GGTGAACCTGGCCTGAAAACTCTCTGGCGAGGGCAAACGACCTTCTACCATTTGTTTGAAGGTTCACAACTTGCTTCTACATCCTAGTCTCTATCACCGTTTCGACTACTTTTGCCTAATGGATAGCTTTTTTAAGGGGGGTTAGGGGGGATCTATATACCTAATTATAAAGGTGACATGCTCCGACTCCCGATTCCCGATTCCCGACTCCCTTAAATGCTTACATTGGAGCTGCTAGCAAGTAGCCATAAACGGATTCAATACCATTAACCTTAGACAAAACCTCAGCATCTAAACTTCTCAGACGCTTTAACTCAGTATCGCGATTCACTTGATTAGACTCTTTTTGCTCTACCAAATTATCCAACTCATCCTTCCGGGATTTAATGTCATCATTTAATCGTTTAATCACCTGCCGTTCATAATCATCAAAACACTCGTTGACCGCATCATTAATTGGTTGCCATTGCTCCTCAGCCAACTGGGGCAAATATTTCACCAACTCTTTCTTAGTAGCTTGAATTAATTCCTTGCGAGCTTGATCTGCTTGGAAAGCGCCAACCCCTAGACCCATCAGAGCCAAACCCAATGGTCCTAGAAATGTTCCTGTAAAAATCAATAAAAAGCCACTAATTCCCAAGACGGCAAACCAATTGACCAGAATATTTTTCCAATCAAAGCCAGCACCAGCTAGAACCACACCTGCAACATTACCTGAAGCCAAGGATAAAAATCCCATCGCCCAACTGGCCCAGGTTGGTGAAGTTTCTGCTGAATCCATAGTGGTATTGGTGTAAACCTTTTTCCCAATCAACTTTTCCGTCATGGTATCGGCTATCTTACCATAGATGGCACCATAATTAGCGGCACTCCTAGCTAGTTCTAAAAAGGCTTCACTTATGTCTTGCTCAGCGGTGACTTCCCAAGCCGAAATCTTTTCGTTAATGTACCGTTCAAAGGCTCGCTTAAATGCTGCATTAAACTCATCCCGTTTCCCCTGTCGCAGGAAATCCAGAAAGCCTAAATCTGGCTGATAGCGGACAAAATCTGATTCAAAGGTATTACCTAAATTTAAAATATAGTCCCGAAAGGAATTAGCTACAGCTTTTGCTGTACGGTTACGGGTAATTCGGATTTCTTCCTGAAATTGATCGCGAATTTCCGTCAGTTTATCAAATTCTGGTGCGACTTCGCTAATCTGCTGTTTCAACTGATTAACATCCTGATCCAGCAACGGAATCCGCCGTTCAATCGCTTCATGGACATGGTTATAGACTTGCTGGGCTAGGATTTTAGCTTGGTGCATTTCTGCGATCGCACGTTCTTTGGTTAAAAATGAATTAAGTGCTGCCATCAATTCAGGAAATCCCGTTCCTTCAAGAGAATCCTCGGAATTTTTAACCCGCCGACGCAAGGCCATCAATGAAGAAATTTCAAAGACTCGTTTCTGATAAGTCTGTGCCTCTACCTGAAAATAATCCATCAGGTTAGTTTGGAAGACTTGACGGAGTTTTTCCTCAGCTGCTGCCAGTTCTTCGGAGTTTTCTGGATCAATCAATCCCTTACGAATCTCATCCCAAGCATTAATTAAAAAGAAAACGGTTAATCCCCGACCTTTAAGATAATTGTCGATATAACGACGTTCTTCCAGAGTACAGGGCTGAGTTGCTTTGAGTACAAACAGGATAGCGTGACAATTATTAATGTAACTGAGAGATAACTGATTGCGCGCTTCCGTATCATTCAGTCCTGGACTATCTACAATTTCAATCCCTTTTTCTAGCAAAGGTAAGGGATACTCCACTACAGCATGACTAACATTGGGAAAGGCTAGCTTTTGCTCTTGTTGTAGTCGCTTGGCTTCATCGGGGTCGATGGTATAGCGATGCTTAAAACTTTCTAAATCAATTTCTTGGGGTAGTGTCTCATCATTAAAGTACACTGTAACTTTCTTTTGAGCACCATAGCGTAAGACCGTCAGCAAGGCTGTACAAGGATTGACATCACTGGGCAGTAATTTCTCACCAATTAAGGCATTGAGAAATGTACTTTTTTCCCGCTTCATATCCCCTAATACTAGTAGTCGGAATCGCCCCTGCTGTAAATTTTTACTGACTTTATAAATATCTTCAATATCTCTATCTAAGCCTAACTTACCGGAATTATGCTCCCCTGCGGATTCCGATTGCTCAAGAGTGTTCTTGATTTGATTTAAATTAGTGGCAATTTCAGCACGAACTCTGGCAACGCGATCGAGGTCATGGAGAAAATTTGTGGTTTCGATTTTAGTACTCATATTTATTTTGCTTTTAGCTAATTAATGGTTTTAAAGGGAGTAGGGAGTAGGGAGTAGGGAGTAGGGAACAGGGAACAGGGAACAGGGAACAAAAATTATCACAATTAATTTATAATCCCTAGAATATACTTTATAAGTATTTATTAGAAAGTTTTATGATATTCTGTAATTAGTTACTGTTTAAATATTTTAGGATTGGGAATTGATTCATTTAACCTTATTGCCTTTTGGTTTTGTTATTCAATTGTCATCTTTCCAGAAAATTTCGTACCCTAACCAGGCAATTCCTCCAACCATAATTACTAGAGCAAGCCAATAAGCGACTCTAATGGTGATAACAACAGCAATAACAACGGCTAAGAATTTACCGATTCTAGCTAGCTTTCTACCCCACTTTTTTAGTTTACCTTCAGGTTTTTCATGCTTCTGGGTTTGATGCACTTGTGGTTCTTGCTTATAGATTTCAGCTTCGATTTCCCGCAGTCTAATCTCTCGCTCCCGTTGCTGGAGTTCTCGTTCTCGAAGCTCAAGGTCTTTAGGTTTTTCTTCTTTGGAATTCATCAAATTTTCCTTAGTTGACTGCAAATTTACTGCTTGACTGACAAATCTAGTCTGATGCTTCTGTCATGGCTTGACAGTACCCACAGGGGTACCTTTATGATTAGTCATTAGCTACTATAGCAATTCTAAATTGAGTCAATATAGCCCATAAGTATGATCAAGGCTATAGTTGTTACTATAGCGCAAGTCGCAAGTCGCAAGTCAGAAGTCAGAAGTCAGAAGTCAGAAGTCAGAAGTAACCTAGACTCACGTTTCAGAGTTTAAAAATGTCAAACATCTGAATGGGTAGTGCTATAAAACCTCCTTTCAATATAGTGTTGACTAAGACTTGTCATTGTTTACAACTAGAGAGGTTACAGTTGATAGGTTACAGTTATAGAGTTCCCGGACAATCTGGTCTGATTAACAGCTGGAGGTCAATATCCTCAGGACTTACACAGGATTGCTTGAATCACATGGAAACTGAACCATTACAGGCCAATACAACACCCTTTTTCCATGTGTCCGTATTGAGTCAGGAATTAATTGAGGGACTAGCTATCTGCCCTGGTGGTCATTACTTAGATGCCACTGTTGGTGGTGGTGGACACACTGAGTTAATTTTAGCAGCAGCACCGGATGTGGAGGTTACAGCTATTGACCGGGATGCTAATGCGATCGCAGCCGCCAAGACCAGGTTAGCCAGTTATAGCGGAAGAGTTAATTTCTGGCATGGAAATTTTGCAGAATATCAGGCTAATGATAGGATATTTGATGGTATTATTGCGGATTTAGGCGTCAGTTCAGCTCAGCTAGATTTAGCAGAGCGAGGCTTTAGTTTTCGCCATGCTGCTCAGTTAGATATGCGGATGGACCAGAGCCAGTCTCTGACGGCAAAGGATATTATTAATAATTGGGGTGAGGTACGGCTAGCGGATGTTTTTTATAAGTATGGGGAAGAACGGTTATCCCGGCGGATGGCACGGCGGATTGTAGAGAAGCGTCCGTTTCAGACAACCACTGAATTAGCCAATGCGATCGCATCTTGTGTTCCCCCGAAATACCGCTATGGCAGAATTCACCCAGCGACTCGGGTGTTTCAAGCCCTACGGATTGTCGTCAACCAGGAACTTGATAGCCTCGAAACCTTCCTCGACATTGCCCCCCATTGGCTGAAACCAGGAGGAAGACTTGGAATTATCAGTTTTCACAGCTTGGAAGACCGGATTGTTAAGCACAAATTCCGGGAGTTGTCAAAGAATTGCTCACTATTGCGAGTGCTAAGCAAAAAGCCAACTGTAGCACAAGCTGAAGAAATCCAGCTTAACCCTCGTGCTCGTTCAGCAAAACTCAGATTCGCAGAGCGACGAGACTTGAGCATTCAAGAGTGATCCACTCAGCCCTCTAGTCTCGGGATGGGGCAGGTGCTAACAGTCCAGCCAAGGAACCCAAAGAACCAGTGCCAATCCCCACCAGGATATCAGGAACATCCTTACCCGCCACAGCTAGTCCGATGGCACCTGTAACAGTTACCAGCATGGTACCGCCCAAGGCACTGACCACAATCCGGTAAATCCAACGGTCTGTTTCTAGAGGTGGACCAAGCCTACGGATGGTTTCCACTGGGTCTCTCTTGATTTCTTCCGCAAGTTCTGGATCTTTAGATACCCGTTCTACTAGTTCATTCATTGATTTAACTGGTTTCATGATAGTGAGCTTTTTGTGAATCTAAAACTTAATACAGCTTGATTGGTCTCATTTCCTGATGTTTAGGGATTAGACTTCGCGGCAGTTGTGGGGAATCGGGAATCGGGAATCGGGAATCGGGAATCGGGAATCGGGAATCGGGAATTGGGGAGAAGAATTGAGGCAAACAGTATGATAGAAGCGATCCAGCGACCTAGTGTTGTCACCCGATTACACCATCTTTGAACTCTCTCCAGTTAAACTACTACTGATACTAAAGATCTGGCACGAGTACAAAAAAACTTAATAACGGACGTGATAACAATCAATTTCAGTACTGAAAGCGTCAAATCTTATCACTACTCCCTACTCCCTACTCCCTACTCCCTACTCCCTATTCCCTATTCCCTACTCCCTTCCCTCTATGACTGATTTACTGGAAAACCTCTACAATGCCTTTGATCCCTCCCAACCGTTACCGGCAGGAGACCCGGTTTATGTCGATTGTCGGGAAGTGCGGGGGGATGGAGAGATCCAAGTAGATTTAGGGAAAGAGATGTTGCTTTCTAAGCGAGAGACCTATCATTTATATGGAGGTCATCGGGGGGCAGGAAAATCTACAGAATTGTTCCGATTGAAGCAATATTTGGAACAAAATAACTTCTATGTGGTGTATTTTGCCGCAGATGAAGAAGATGTGGATTCCGAAGATACTCAATATACGGATATTCTGCTCGCCTGTACTCGCCATTTGCTCGAAGACCTCAAGGACAGTGCTAATCCCAAGCCGTTGCTGAACTGGCTGGAAAGCCGCTGGCAAGAGTTGAAAGATTTGGCCTTGACTGAATTAGCATTTGATGGACTAAGTGTAGAAGCAAAAATTTCTCAGTATGGCAAGCTAACGGCTAATTTAAGAGCTGTACCAACCTTGCGTCAACAGATTCGACAGAAAATTAATCCCCACACGGTTACTCTCCTAAAGGCTTTGAATCAGTTTATTACAGAAGCCAAACAGAACTTACCAGCTGGATGTACTAAATTAGCAGTGATTGCGGATAATTTAGACCGGATTGTCCCAGTTATCCAAGAGAGTAACCAAACTAATCATGAAGAAATTTTTTTAGACCGTAGTGAACAATTAACGGGATTAAAGTGCCATATTATCTACACAGTTCCGATTTCAATGCTGTACTCCAAGCGAGCTAATGATTTGCGAGAAATCTATGGTGATGCCCAGGTGTTACCGATGATTATGGTACGAACTAAAGAGGGTAACCTCTATCAGCCTGGATTCAATAAAGTTAAAGAAGTGATTAGCAAGCGAGTCGGTCAATTTGCTCCCACTCGCTCCCTAGAAACCGATATATTTGAAAGTCCAGAAGCCTTAGAGCGATTGTGTCTTATGAGTGGAGGTCATGTGCGGAATTTGCTATTATTAATCCAAACCGCCATTGCTCGCACCGAAACCTTACCCATTTCCCTCAGAGCAGTGCAACGATCCATTACTGATGCACGAGATACCTATCGCCGAACGGTTCAGGATGGACAATGGTCGGTTTTAGCTGATGTTTACCGCTCCAAGCAGATACACAATAATGACCAGTATCGTCAGTTATTATTTAATCGCTGTTTGTTAGAGTATCAATACTTCGATGAGGAAGGAGAAAGACAGTGTTGGTACGATGTTCATCCCCTGATTAAAGGGATTAAGCAATTTCAAGACGCCTATGCTCAACTAGACTCACAGCCGTAAGATAGCCAAAAGGCAGGTGGGTAAATCTCCCTATCTCCCCACACTCTTCCCCCGACTCCCGACTCCCGACTCCCGACTCCCGACTCCCTATTCCCTACTCCCTGCTCCCTGCTCCCTTACAACCAATGGTAAACTTTACTGATGCGGACGAGGATTTACCTCCAGCGAGTCCAGAAGAACAATACCAAGACTTACTCCGTGCCGTTCGACGCCTTAGAGGGTTTGGATTATTATTTGTCCGTTGTTCTCCCGCAGAAGCAGAGAAGTTGGTTAAGCAGGTTAAGCAGGATTTGCCTCAGAAAACAATAGATGTGTTGCGCTTCGAGGAACCGATTGATAATTTATACGGCATTGTTCAGGATCGCCGCGACAGGGAGCATATCAATGTTTTATTTATCCAAGGTCTAGAATATTCGTTTTATAAGTATGAAGAGACGAAACTTCAGCAGGGATGGGATAACAAAGCAATTTATTCCTATAGTTGGAAAGGGGTTCCTCATATTTTAAATCATCTCAACCAACACAGAGAACGATTTCGAGAGGATTTTAAAATTTGTTTTGTGTTTCTCTTACGGTCATTTTCCCTGAATTACTTTATCCACCGTGCTCCCGACTTTTTTGACTGGCGTTCTGGTCTGTTTGACTTTCCTAGCAAATCAGAGGAGTGTCAACAAGAAGACTGTCAGCATCAGTCTTTGAATCCTGAAGAACGAAGTAAAGAAATTATCGCTATTCAAGAACGCCTGGAAGCAGAGCATCACACTCCTGAAGAGCAAGCCGATTTACTAGTTGAACTAGGAATGCTACTGGTTGCTGCCCAAGAGTATGAAGACGCGATCGCTAACTTTGACAAAGCTTTGGAAATTAAACCGGATGATCACCAAGCTTGGTACAGCCGGGGGGTTGCCCTATCGATATTAGGACGTTTGGAAGCAGGGATTGATTCCTTTGACCAAGCTGTCAAAATTAAACCCGATCACCACAAAGCTTGCTACAACCGGGGGATTGCCCTATTGGATTTAGGAAAAAACGAAGCAGCGATTGCATCCTATGACCAAGCTTTAAAAATTAAACATGATGACCACGAAGCTTGGTACAACCGGGGGAATGCTTTACAGAAATTAGGACAAAATAAAGCAGCGATTAAATCCTTTGATAAAGCTGTGAAAATTAAACATGATTACCACAAAGCTTGGAATAAACGGGGGATTGCTCTATCGGATTTAGGACGAAAAAAAGCAGCCATTAAATCCTTTGATAAAGCTTTGAAAATTAAACCCGATTACCACCTAGCTTGGTACAACCGGGGAGTTAACCTACAGAAATTAGGACAAAATGAAGCAGCGATTGAGTCCTATGATAAAGCTTTGAAAATTAAACCCGATTACCACGTAGCTTGGTATAACCGGGGGGTTACCTTATTGGCATTAGGACGAAATGAAGCAGCGATTAAATCCTATGATAAAGCTTTGAAAATTAAACCCGATTTTTACCAAGCTTGGAACAACCGGGGGATTGCCTTATGGAAATTAGGACAAAATGAAGCAGCGATTAAATCCTATGATAAAGCTTTGAAAATTAAACCCGATTTTTACCAAGCTTGGAACAACCGAGGGATTGCCCTACCGAAATTAGGAAGAAAGGAAGCAGCGATTGAGTCCTATGACCAAGCTGTGAAACTTAAACCCGATCACCACCAAGCTTGATACAACAAAGCCTGCTTTTATGCCTTACAAGGAAATATAGACTTAGCCCTTGATAACTTGCAACAGGCAATTACTCTCAATCCTGAAGAATATCGAGAGATGGCAAAAACTGACTCAGATTTTGACAGCATTCGCTCAGATCAGCGATTTCAGGGGTTGATTGATATCAAGTCGGGAGTCGGGAGTCCGGAGTCCGGAGTCGGGAGTCGGGAGTCGGGAGTCGGGAGTCGGAAGTAGGGAATCAGGAATAGGGAAAAATTATGTGTCTTAACCTTTACTTCGACTGCTATCAATAGACTTCTTGCAGAAGTCGGGAACAGGGAACAGGGAACAGGGAACAGTGGACAAGAATTGACGCAAACACTATTAGAAAAACACTTTTGCAAGAGGTCTAATTGAGGAAAAGACTATTGCTCCTGTGAAACACCACAATTACATCGCCATTATCAAATCCCTATTACCAATTAACAACTCTAACAATGGGTGTAGAGGAAGAATTGCTAATACCAATATTAAACTATACTCTTGCTCCCCATCTCCCCATCTCCCTATCTCCCTATCTCCCCATCTCCCCATCTCCCCATCTCCCCATCTCCCCACACTCGCCACGCCCAGCTCTATCGCTTATTCCAATTGCCGTTCCGAGGGTGTTGTGGTGTCCAGCAACCGTTCAAAGGTACCAGAATTGACGATCAAATACAACAATCCAGCAAACACTAGAAGAGCTAGAAGCATGGAACAACCGCGCATATCCTTCTCCTCCTTTAATTGATGAGCACTATCAGCATTCCACAAGGTTGTTACTTTAGCGGACAGGCAATTACCGTCAAAGCAACAACCCTGCGGGGTTGAAAGCAACAGAGTTAAATAGGTTTAAACCTAATATTTTCCGCTACTGAATTAATTGTAATTAATTATGGTCATCAAATACCATTTTTGTATCAATTTTTCATTAACTGTGTAACGAAGTGTGAAAACCTATCGTCAGCTATCAGCTATCAGCTATCAGCGTCGAAGTCTGTGCCAAGCTGTTCGCCTAGCGTGCGCGTAGCACATATGCTTACATCTCAGTTCCCTGGCCTTTTGGCCTTTTGGCCACGCTACGCGAACGGCCACGCTACGCGAATGCCCAAGAGAGGAATTCATAGTCTTTGGCTTTGAGTCCGTTGAACTCGTCAGCCGAATAGCTTGTTTTAAGCTGACAGCTAACAGCTGACAGCTGACGGCTTACCTAAATACTTTGCCAAGAGGTATATTAGATAACAGATTTACCGTCTTAGTCACAGGATTTTTCACAAATCGATTATGATTGCTATATTAGCGGTTTCACAAAATACTTAATTTTAATAATTTATTAATTAAATCTTTACATTATGGTAATTGGTGAAACCAGATAGGGCTAGAAAAGATAGTGTAACTAGTTAATCACTAAATAGTTAAAAATTCAATTGACAACATATAGTATAAAAAATCAGCAAGATGTCGTAAAAATTAGCAATTTTGAAAAGATAGGCTCGTTTTTAATTAAAATTTGAGTTAATTTAACTCGGCAATAAATCTAAGTGATAAACCAAAGCCGTTGATGGCATCAGGGTGCTGAGCATTTCATAGTTGTATTACTGTATTTCAGAGTGTATTTCGAGTAGTAAATGGAATTCCTTGAACTAATGAAGGGTGTTTCTCTAGAGCCAACTGACAATTCACTTAGAATTGACCTGAAGGATGCCAACTTAAGGGGTGCTGACCTCAGGGGTGCTGACTTAAGGGGTGCTGACCTCAGGGGTGCTGACCTAAGTGATGCCAATCTTAACGGTGCCCTGCTCAACGGAGCTGATTTGAGTCGTGCCTACCTCAGATGTGCGGATCTCAGTGATGCCAACCTGAGTAATGCCAACTTGATGGGTAGTTACCTCAGTCGTGCTGACCTCAGTCATGCTAACCTAGGTGGTGCCAACTTGAGTAATGCCAACCTAATTGGTAGTCGAGTAGACAGTACTCAGTTTGGAGATAACTTCGGAATTTCTAAGGATATCAAGGATGACCTAAAGGGACGAGGGGCAATCTTTTTTGAGGAGTCTCCGAGTCTACGTTCTGGAATGCTTGCGTGTTCCTGACCAAGCCATGGGCAGGGCTATGCCAAATACTAATTACGACTTACCCCTCTCAGGGATTGTCCTTGCAGGAGGGCTAAGCTCTCGTATGGGTAGGGATAAAGCTTTAATTCAGGTTGAGGGTGTCCCCTTACTGCGCAGAGTGTGTGATGTTGCCCTCAGCTGTATTGGTCAAGTCTCTGGTCAAGTCTCTGGTCAAGTATATATAGTCACTCCCTGGCCAGAACGATACGTGGATATCTTACCTGAGGCTTGTCGTGTCGTTCGGGAAGTGCCGTTACCAGAAGAGAGCACACCTCATGGTCCTTTGGTAGGATTTGCTCAAGGATTAGCTCATGTTGAAACAGATTGGGTACTGTTACTTGCTTGTGATTTACCCCAATTAAAAGCAGAGATTGTGCAAGCTTGGGTCAAGCAGTTGCAGCAGACTCAGGAAAATGCGATTGACCAAAGGTCACGCTACGCGATTGCACTATTGCCACGGAACCCCAAGGGCTGGGAACCCCTGTGCGGTTTTTACCGACGCCAGTGTCTACCGAGTCTCACTGAGTTTATCAATCAAGGGGGACGGTCATTTCAGCGTTGGTTGGCCCAGCATCCAGTACAGGAGTTGTTAGTCAGTGACACTAGGCCATTTTTTAACTGCAATACCCCTGCTGACCTAGAACAGTTGGAAATACAGAATTAAGGGGTGCGGATAAAACTGGAAGTTCCTAGTTGTTTGATAGCAATTCTCTTTCCCATGAGGTACAAAGCGATGCAGCGCGGTCTTGGGGGTTCCCCCCATGAGCGACTGCATCAAGAAGGGATCCCCCTAAATCCCCCTTAAAAAGGGGGACTTTGAGGTTGAGAAGTGTACCTCATACATGCAATAAACGCTATAACTATTTTTTTTATAAGCTGGTGACAGGATTCGAACCCGCGACCGGCTGATTACAAATCAGCTGCTCTACCAACTGAGCTACACCAGCAATCTTTTTTAGTATAACACCTAACACAACAACCAGTATAACACTAATTATAATAGTAGGCAACGGGTTAAGTATAACACGACTAGTGACTAAGGATCTAGTTAAAGCTAAACATCACCCCAGACCCTAAACGCCACACTCCATAATCACGCTGGTGATCGGGTGATCTGTAGCAATATTTTTTGAAGGTCCTAGTCATATCCTACCAACGCTGACCCCAACCGTTACAGCACGGGACTGATAGCTCCCCAGACCCGACCCTAGTTAACTTGCGCTCTTGGTTAGGGAGAAAGCTACCTATCGATTGGGTGTGCAGAAAGCTTTCTATTACAATTTATGGAATAACATATAGTTTCTTTTTATTTGTGTTAATTTATGTTTATTTGGGTAAAAACCCAGAGTAAAAATTATTATTAATGATATGGCTAAAGTAACCGTAACTCTCTATATGGAAGAAAAAGACAAAGAAGCGCTTCAACGATTGGCAGATGCCGAAGAGCGCTCCTTGTCCCAAATGGCAGTACTAATTCTTAAACGAGCAATAAAAAAAGCTGAGCAGGCAGGAGACATACCACCCAAGGACTAATCAGAGAAGGGGTAACAGTGTGGGGTGTAGGGTGTGGGGTGTAGGGTGTAGGGTGTAGGGTGTAGGGTGTAGGGTGTAGGAAAAACTTTTTTTTGGAACTAAGGCAATCATTGTCTTAATGCACTTGCTCATGGGGATTTCCCCCTGTTCCCTTGCTGCATCGCTTCTGGATTTATGTGTACAGCTACCCCACACCCCACACCCCACACCCCACACCCCACACCCCACACCCCACACCCCCTCAGTTCCTGTGCTCTATCTTGGAGGCTACTAAACTTCGTAATCCACTGCGATGATGTCTCCTAGGATCGGTTTGATATACTTCTCGATTACTTCCTGGTGGACTGGGTGATCCGCATAGGTACTCAAAGCGTCGCAATCGAGAAGTTGCACTCTCAAACCATGCTGAAATCCCTGAGACCTCTGCGAAAAGTTCTCTCCACAGGACAGTTCTAGAATCTCAGGAATTTGGTCTTTCATAGCCAGGAGTCCATTCATAGCTAATGCGATCGCATCCGGTGAAGCGTCTTCTTTCCACTTGAACAAAACAATATGCTCGATCATCTTTACTTAAAAGTTCCTAAATTCCCATTACCACAGGCCAGGTGCTAAACACAAAAACAATTACTGTACTTAGAGCCAGCAAGCCTTCAATTAAATTGCCAATAACACACCCTACTATAAGACCCACACTTGCTTTTGAAG
>NZ_JAAHHU010001590.1:0-1148 GCF_010672095.1 Moorena sp. SIO3I6
CTGGGTTCTTTCCGCTGTTTGGTCTCCAGTTAATTATAGGGATTTTGCTGGCGGTACTCTTGCGAGGGAACAAAATAGCTGCTACTGCTGGAACTTGGATTAGTAATCCCTTGACTTATGTACCGATTTTTGCATTCAACTTTCACGTGGGTGAATGGCTACTGAATCAGGATGAATTGGCTAATGTGAGTTTCCAATCTTGGCAGGAATTTAGAGAATTGGGGTCAGACATTGTCCTAACCTTATTTGTTGGTTGTTTGGCCGTTGGATTGGTCTGTGCTGTGGTTAGTTATTGGTTGAGTGTAAAGCTGATCTATCGATTGCGGACTTCTCGTGCCTTGAAGTGTCAGAAAAAGCGATGTTCCGTTCGCGAAGCGGTTCCAAAGGAACAAGGAACCGCTTCGCGAACGCATCGCATTGACCACTATAGTGCTAACTCCTGAGTCCTGAGTAAAACTTGATACTTCATTCTTCATCCTTGATAACACTCAGGGAAATTAAATCCTCAATTTTTTTAATAGTGGTATCCCCTGCTAAGTAACCAATACCTCGATGAAGGTGCAGGCAAAACTGATTCCCTAGATTTTCTTGATCCAAAGTTAAGCCATCGTTATGGCAGCGTTGTTTGAGAGCAATTAGGAGCAGATCAGCCATATCTCCTGCCATCACGCTCCAAGTGAGTTCGAGGTTACTATCGGCAGGTATGGGAACCGGCGAGGGCATTGTCGGTTCGGCGAGGGAACGGCAGATTGCCCAGCGGCAAAGGACATTCCACTGAGGAATTTTGGTTTGACGTTTGAGTTTAATGAGTTGGTCTTTGGCAGTTTGGGAAAGTGTGATCTGGTTGATTGGGGGTTGCATGAATAAATTAATGCTTAATTGCTTCAAATGGACTGATACCACCTTTTTGGTAAAAGGTTAAAAGTTAAAGGTAGAAGGGAATCGCCTTACCTTAATTGATAGTATTGTCTGACGTTGATCTTTATTTAATCTTTACATTAATCTTCACCTAGTTAATTAGAATTTAATCAAGCTCTATGGGTTTTCACCTAAAATTTTTTTCAGTAGCAGAAAAAGTTTGCTGTTTACTACTACTGGACTAAAAAAGTGATCAATGTCTAATGCTGGCGCTGTCATTATTGTCATGG
>NZ_JAAHHU010001591.1:0-1147 GCF_010672095.1 Moorena sp. SIO3I6
TTGTCCGTCAGCGTCAGGTATCACATCGGCAAAGCCAACTTGTTCGGGGGGTAAGGTGGGTGGTGGATTAATGGTATTGCCATCTTGGTCAGGTAAGGCTTTTTCAATGCCAATCACGGTATTGATAGCCTGAAATGCTGCAACTAAGTCAGTGTAACCAGGCTCAACGGGTAAATCTCTGACGATGTCAATACCAATAGCTCTAGGGTTATAGGTTGCTAGTTTTCTCAGCAGTGATGCTAAGTCTCGATCGGGTATGGGATAGGTACCTATGCCTTGGATGTCTTGTTCATTAATACCAACAATTAGAATTCTTTTATCAATAGATTCCTCAGGACGCCAACGGAGAAAACTATCCAGAGCAATCCATTCTAGACTTTCCAGGACGCCAGTGAGGCGAAATAGGATTACTAGTCCGATCACGACTAGTCCTGGCATCAATCCTACCCGCCAGCTTTGAATTTCCTCCTCAGTAAAACGTTTCATGTCTCAATCGATTAGACCGACTTCTCTTGCCCGCTTCTCGGTTTTAATGCGAATATTTTCACCGGGTTTTGGATAAACCCCTAAAACGTCTTGAACTTTAGTCCAATAGTTACGAACCGTGCGCTCGGAGATTTGCATCCGCTGAGCAATGGTTCTATCCTGTAATCCTTCTTCAAAGGCTAAGGTTAGAACGTCTAGCCATTCGGATTTGATTTCCAAGCCATTTCGCATCGCTTTGGGGGTGTAAATCAATCCCTGAAGTGACCAGTCAACTTTAATTAACATTTCTTTTTGGGGCAGGCTTTTATCTACGATGGTAAAGCCTCCTTCATGTTCATTAATAGCAGGTTTTAAACGGATTAAGGCTTTGATATTAGCGCTTTGAACAACTATATTGAGGGTAGGGTATATTTTCATTAATGTTTTGAGGAGTTGAATTCCCGTATCGGTTCGGGCAGTATCTCCCTGCTGCTTGGGAATGGAAAGATCCGCAACAACTAAGTCAGGGGATAACCTCTCTACATATTCTTGAGCTATCTGGGCAGTTTTAGCCGTAACAATTTCTGCCTCTGGGTATTGCTTTTGCAGTTGGCTCACGGTTCCCTCTAGAACCGATTCGTGGTCGTCAATGACAATAATTTTTGGTTTCATAGTTAAGTCT
>NZ_JAAHHU010001592.1:0-1146 GCF_010672095.1 Moorena sp. SIO3I6
TTCTTCATCTATTGCCAGATTATCTGGAACTTGTAATACTCTATGATCTACCTCTAGATACTCAGTTACATTCTTAAAGCCCATAAAAGCGCTAATCAACTCTAATCCAGAAGGGTATAACAGTAAAACGCGTTCTCCTTGCCATTGCTGGAGATGAGATGAATTACAACGCTTACTCACGGCTCCTAAATTGGCTTAGTTTGTGCTCGCTATAGGGGCTGATTAGGTCAGTTTATCCTACCTTAATAAGCGCCATAAGTGAGCGATTGTGCATTGAAACTAAGAGCACCGAATTAGATTATATAGTAATACCACATTATCCGGCAAGTTAATCAAAAAAAATTAGTTTTCAGTGATCAAGGTAGGGCTGGCAAATCCCTAGTATTCGTTATGCGATCGCCATTACCCCCAAGTCGTGGTAGAACCAGTTTTACTCTACTATAGACGAATTGCAGAAGTGTAAATTTTTGAAACAAAAATTTACACTTCTGCCTATTTTTACAATATTTATAGGTCTCTTCTGAAGTGACTATGTCGTCGTATTAGTTAAAACAACGAAAGATTGGCAAGACTGGGACGAGCATCTGAGTAAACTAGAAAAACTCTATACCTCAGATAACTATGATGGGGGAAAATACAAGGTAGTTTTTAGATTAGTTAATGCCGCTGATTGTAGCATTAATCAACAGCGGTAACGGGTGTTAATTGTTAGCTTCACATAAAATTCAAGTATCTAATAGTCTTTATCAAAAACAAATATTGATAGCTGGCACATTAGATTAAAATGAAAGCAAAAAAAATAGCCGTAGAAATACTATCTACGGCTATTTCAGTGCTGCAAACCCTATGTCATGTCTATCAGTTTCCGAATCAATCCGGATGTAATCCTACCGGATCAGATCAGGGGGGAAACCCCCCCATAAATTTAAGGTATTAACCCCAAGTCTTCGACTTGGTTGCAAAACTAATTACTTGCCCTGGAATGCCGGTCGGCTGCAAAGGGCTCCAGTCGGAAACCTTACTATACCCCAATGCACAAAGGCCGTAAATAGTATTAATTACTGCTTCAGGAGAGCCCTTAATGTACTTAATACGTTGTTTCTTTGGATTATTGTTTTGATTCGGAATAAAGTCTGTAGACATGAG
>NZ_JAAHHU010001593.1:0-1146 GCF_010672095.1 Moorena sp. SIO3I6
ATTAGTGGGCTAAAATCTGCAAAGTAGATTTTGGTAGCTAAAAAGTATCGGAAAGTCCGAAAGTACTCCAAAACCAAAATCAAGACAACCAAAATCAATACCAAAATCAACAATGGGGAAGAGATATCAATGCTCTTCCCTATTTTTTTTGTAGAACCCTGTCTAACCGGTTCAAAATATTCATTGCTTTAACCCAAACAATGAAATACTAACCATAAGCTTAATAAATCTTTATAATATTCTTAACAAGCTTAACAAGATAGATATTAGCTCATACAATGATCGACCAGCGCCTTCAACGCAGTAAATTGGATGAGAGCGATGATGCTCTGTTCTATTCATTTCCACGGTTTGTGACTCATGTCGATGAGGGCTTTATTGATCAGCTGGTAAACCTCTATCGGGAGCGACTACAACCCAACACCCGCATCCTCGATCTTATGAGTAGTTGGGTTTCTCACTTACCAGAAGACATGGAGTTTGCTCATGTTGAGGGGCATGGGATGAATGGCGAAGAATTGGTCAAAAATCCTAGACTTAATCACTACTTTATCCAAGACTTGAATCAAAATCAGCAATTGCCATTGCCTGAACAAGACTTTGATGCTGTCCTGATTGCTGTTTCAGTTCAGTATCTTCAGTACCCCGAAAAAGTTTTTGCTGAGATTCATCGCGTCTTAAAACCAGGGGGAATAGCAATTGTTAGCTTTTCTAACCGAATGTTTTTTCAAAAGGCGATTCAGTCTTGGCGAGATGGTAGCGAGCAAAGTCGAGTGGAGTTAGTGAAAACCTATTACCAGTCTATTCCTGGATTTAGTTCGCCTGAGGTTGTTGCTCGACCATCGCCGCTTCCTACTTTTCTGCTACAGCTTGGGATCACTTTAGGCGATCCATTCTATGCAGTACTGGCTAATCGAACTACCTGAGCCTTTTTATGAAGGGTTTTGTTGATGGTAATTTTTAACAGTCAATAGTCAAAATTAAACAAAAAAGCAACAGTCAAGAGTAAACAAAAAAGCAATTAACTAACTTAATAACTAATGACTAATTACTCATCAATTTGCCAGACATCTTGACTCAAGGCTTCATCCAGAATTTTTTTCGGTCGTAATACTAGGATGAGGCGTCCCAAAAAACTAACATCAG
>NZ_JAAHHU010001594.1:0-1146 GCF_010672095.1 Moorena sp. SIO3I6
CTAGTTCGACGTCGTGACAATGGTAAGTGGGCTCTACCAGGAGGTATAGTTAACTGGGGTCAAGATATTCCAACGACTATCGAACGGGAATTATTTGAGGAAACTGGACTGGAGTTGCTCAAGATTCGCCAGTTATTTGGGGTTTACTCAGCACCAGGAAGAGATCCCAGAGTCCATTCTATCTGTATTCTGGTAGAAGCTGATGTCACCGGAACCATGGAGGTACAGGACGTATTGGAAATTAGTGAAGTCAAGGCGTTTGAACCGGAAGCTATCCCTAAGGGAAACCTCAGCCATGACCATGACCGTCAGTTACAGGACTATTTTGAGGGTAATATCACCGTTGCTTAATTCCCCACAAAAGTCACCGCAGCAACTAACTACCAACCACTGACAATATTCCCCAAAAGATTAAGTAAGGATCAACAATAATCTGAGCCGCTATTGCAGGAAATTGGGATTGGAAATAAGTAACTAACTGCTCAGAGTCGCCGCCAGTCATAGCAATCGGACTGTTGGGAAACTCCCTTTGCCAATCCTCAATAAAATCCCGGATACTAGCCAATACTGTATAGACAACACCACTTGCTATTGCCTCTGATGTCTCCAGAGACCAACGCTTTGGTAACTGAGCTGGTAGTTCAATGGCCGGTAATGCTCCAGTTTTTTGTGCTAGAGACTGTAACTGTAATCCCAATCCTGGCAAGATAGCTCCTCCGATTAGCTGTAGGTTTTGGTTAACCCCAGTAAAGGTTAGAGCAGTACCAGCATCAATAACTAAAACTGGATAACTATACCTATGACCAGCACCAAATACGGCCAAGGCGCGGTCAATGCCTAGGGTGGGATATAGTCCGGAAAGGGGTAAATCTTCCAGGGTCAATATTGTAGTATCGGAATAGTTTTGCCAAAGTGCTGTTTGGGCAGGTACTACTGAAGCGATGTAAAGGGGTAATGGATTGGATGGGTCTAATCTCTGAGCTGCTAACTGGGGTGGGAAAATTTCCGCTGACATTACATTAGACGTCCAGTCCTTGATTAACTGCTCTACAGCTGCTGGGGTTAGATGGTTGGTATCCCAGGCTTTTTTCAGGGTGTTATCCACAAACCAAGCCCAATGTAACTGGGAATTGCCAATCACTAATA
>NZ_JAAHHU010001595.1:0-1145 GCF_010672095.1 Moorena sp. SIO3I6
CTCAGTACAGGACAAAAAAGTTGAAAAGAAGAACAGGATGGGGTTTCATCAGAATTGAGGATAGCCATCAGAAACCCCATGAACCAAGAAGCGCGAATTAAAGAAAGCTCTCCAACCCCATTTGGGATGGCACGGAGCAAGAGTTTCGTTTCTTGCTCTGTTCTTGTTAGCATTGCTGAAAGTGAAAACGGTCAACCGAGCGTGAACTAGCATTGGGTTTCGAGTATTGGTTCGACCTCAGTCAAATTACAAACGACTGCAACGATTTTTTCGTGGGTTTGACTTGGACTACAAGGCGATTGGGAAAATCGTGGTCAGTTGGATGCAAATCCCCGAGCCTTGGATATTGAGTAATGACCGTACCACTTGGGAGTTGGGCAAACATTGCTACAATATTCTGACCTTAGGGATAGTCCATCAAGGAGTGGCATTTCCGGTGCTGTGGTGGATTCTTGATCAGAAAGGGAACAGTAATAGTGACGAGAGGATGAGGTTCATTGAGGAATTTTGCCAAATCTTTCCTGATGCTAGGATTTCCTTTGTGTGTGGGGATCGCGAGTTCGTGGGACAAGCCTGGGTGCGATACCTGCTACTAGAACCATCAATGGCTTTCCGATTGAGGATTCGAGCTACAGATCGGATTGAACGCAATGGGGTATCCTTGGCTGCTCGAGTGGTTTTTGCTCATCTACAGAAGGGTCAATCTCAAAGACTCAAGGGATTCTGTCGAGTTTGGGGGTGCCCCGTTAGTGTGGAAGCTCTACGTCTTGATGATGGCAAGTTGCTCGTTGTCATCAGTCCTGATGCGAGTGAAGAGCTTGTAAAAGATTATGCTTCCCGTTGGGGCATTGAGACTCTTTTTGGCATTTTCAAGACTCGTGGCTTTTGTCTCGAATCTACTCAAATGACCGTGCCAGAACGAAAGCGAAAACTTTTTGCTCTTTTAACCTTAGCTTTGTGTTGGTCGATGCTCACCGGAAAGCGTACTTCATCAGTTTCAACCTATTCCCATTAAGAATCACGGACGTAGGGCCAAGAGTCTTTTCCGTCTAGGTTTTGACCATCTGCGTCATCTTATCCTTAATCCTCAATCCCTTCATCAGTTCGACTTTCGGCAATCAATACATGTTTTGTCCTGTACTTAG
>NZ_JAAHHU010001596.1:0-1144 GCF_010672095.1 Moorena sp. SIO3I6
ATGGTTTTTAGGGAGTAGGGAGTAGGGAGTAGGGAGTCAGGATTCATATTTCATAAATTTGACCTATTGTCAAGGGTAGTATTATTGACAAAACAAATCGGATTACTAGATGGGATTACTTTATGCGTTCGCGTAGCGTGGCCTACGGCCAATCGCGTAGCGGCTCTTAAAGAGCATAACACTCACTTTATATACTAACAAAATAGTCACTAATTATGGTAGCCTCAACATTAGTTTGTCATAGATCAAAAATTATCTCTTTATAAGACTGGCTTAAGGATTACCAGGATAATGCCGAATAGATAGAGGGAGAATTAGTTTAAAAAAACGGTATCACCTTAAAGCACAGTCAAATTCAAGCTAAACTCCCCACTGACTTGGGTAATCAACCTTGGCCAAAAGGCCACGCTACGCGAACAAGCTTCAACAAACTAGCTATCATAATCGACCTCGATAATCTCAGTATATTCAAACTGATTTGGACTACGTCTTACCAAATCATAACGATTTCCACCTAGCTCAATAACATCTTCTTCACAATCAGACTTAGGAGAATTATAAGTCAACACATACTCTTTACCAAGAAAAGGAAGTATCTCGTCAGCCACTTCTCCTCGCCACTGAGTCTGAGTCACTAAAACTACTAATTGATTCGCCAGTCTAGGCAAGATATTAGCAATTCGCCGACGATATATTTCATCCAAGCTTCCAAAGGGAGAATCCATTACAATAGGAAAAGTACTACTATCAGGTCCCATCAGAGAATGCTCTTGACTCCAATCCCTAACTCGGTCAATAATTCCCCCGATAAAGGATAAACTTAGAATCTGATTTTCTCCGGTAGACGCAGCAACTAGGTTTTCTAACCCAAGAGTACTTTCTACTAAGGTTAACTCATACTTATCACTCAACTTAGGAATGTAGGGTGTAAAGGAAATTGAGATAAATATCTCCTGTACCCGCTTTTCCAAAGAAGTCCGAAACTGAGTTTCTAAACGTTCCCTAACTTCAATTAAGCGTTCAATAGAATCTTGAGCAGCAGCAATCCGTCGCTGTATCAACGCCTGCTTACTTTCATTCATTTTGTGCTTAGCAATCTGCTTATCCTTTAAGTCAATGTCTGTATCCAACTGTTCAAGTTGTT
>NZ_JAAHHU010001597.1:0-1144 GCF_010672095.1 Moorena sp. SIO3I6
TCAATATTGATGGGTTTAACTGCTCGGGGTTCCTACGATCGCGAAAAGCAATCTCATTGGCTTACACACGGTGAGTGCCTGGGCGAGTGAACATCATCTGGTGTTAGCTCAACAACGGGTCCTTGAGCAAGTCCAATGAGATCACAGCCATTCCCGTGCTATGGAAGGGCAACACCCGTGTCGTGATGGTGATACGAAGTTCTCCCTTACCCTGCCAATAATAATACCTAATGTGCCAACTCTTCATGACGCTTTCATGAGCCGAAGAAGGGATGAAGGTATGATTGAAAACTGTCCTAGGTTTTTGATACCCAGTTGACAAATTTAAATGGGATTACCCTGCTATCCTTAGGGTAGGCAGCAGTCTGAAATAATCCGGGAAATGTCTGAAGCAACCCGCTCCCAACCATAATACTTGTCACCCAGATGGCGTCCGTATCGACCCATTTTTTCAGCTAACTCTTTATTGGACAATAAAGAGTTAATTGCTTCTGCAAAGGCATCGGGATTCTCATAGTCACTGATCAAGAGACCATTCATACCTGGGATGACTACTTCTGCGTTTCCTCCTCGCATTGTGGTAACCATAGGAAGACCTGTTGCCATTGCTTCATAATGAACTCGTGCTAAAGGTTCTTGCCATTGAGATGCACAAACAAAGATATCACCCATGAGGAAGTACTTCTGGACATTTGCAGGTGGAATAAAGCCAGTCAAATAAATTGATTCTTCATAGGTTTTTGCTTGTTCTTTCAGTTGACGAACATATTTATTTTCCTCGTTATGGCCGTACCATTTGCTACCCACTATAAAAAGAAATGTTGATGGATGTTGTTCTAGAATTTGGGGTAGGGCAGAAATTAGGATATGAGGTCCTTTCTTAATACTTAATCGACCTACATAGACAACGATTTTGCGATCGGTCAATCCGTGAGAACTTAGCAATTCTTGGCGACGTCTAGATCCTTCCGGTGACCATCGGGACTGAAACTGTTCTAAGTCAACTCCTGCATATACCGGGTTAAGTTTATGTCGGTAGTCAGGGAAGAGATCGGCAATTCCATCAGCAATAAATTTGCTGACTGTTATGACTCCTCTGACCTTCTCTAGACAAGTCTCAGCAACCTCAGGTTTAATCTTTTCC
>NZ_JAAHHU010001598.1:0-1143 GCF_010672095.1 Moorena sp. SIO3I6
TCGGACGACTCGTATTCCGTGCTGCCCTCAACTACCCAGAAATCGAAGTGCTGGGCATTAATGACCTAGTTCCACCACAGACTATCGCCTATTTACTCAAATACGACTCAACCCATGGTCGTTTCAAAGGTACCGTAGAAGCTGAAGCTGATGGAATTGTGGTCAATGGCAAGAAAATCCCCTGTGTCTCAATTAAAAACCCAGAGGAACTGCCTTGGACGAAACTCGGTGTGGAATATGTAGTAGAATCTACTGGTCTATTTACCACCTATGATGGGGCATCTAAGCATTTAGAAGCAGGAGCGAAGCGGGTGGTAATCTCTGCTCCTACTAAAAACCCTGATTTGGTTCCCACTCTGTTGATGGGTGTCAATCATGATACCTATGACCCGGGTAAAGATAGTATCGTTTCCAATGCCAGTTGCACAACTAACTGTCTTGCTCCCATTGCTAAAGTGATTAATGACAATTTTGGGCTAGCGGAAGGGTTAATGACTACAGTCCATGCTATGACTGCTACCCAGCCAACGGTAGATGGTCCAAGTAAGAAAGACTTTCGGGGGGGGCGAAGTGCTGCTCAGAACATTATCCCCGCTTCTACGGGTGCGGCCAAAGCTGTAACGCTAGTGTTACCGGAACTGAAAGGTAAACTTACGGGGATGGCATTACGGGTACCAACACCGGATGTATCAGTGGTAGATTTGACCTTCAGGACTCAAAAGGCAACCAGCTACCCAGAGATTTGTGCAGCAATGAAGGCAGCTTCAGTTGGGGCGATGAAAGGAATTTTGGGCTATACAGAGGAGCCAGTGGTGTCCACCGATTTTCAAGGCGACCCTCATTCAAGCATTTTCGATGCTGGAGCGGGAATGGAACTTAATTCTAATTTCTTTAAAGTTGTCTCTTGGTACGACAATGAGTGGGGTTACTCTAACCGCATGATTGACCTGATGTTATCTATGGCAGCTAAAGGTTAGGTCGAGCGTAGCAGCTAGCCCAGGGAAAGGAAAAATCACTAACCACTTTCCCTGACTAGAAACTGGAGAAGGGGAAGAGGCAGAACAGACTCGAAGATACCCCAAGTTGGGAAAGACCAAACTTTCTCGTATCCCAGAAATAATAAAGCAGATGCGCGCTTCGTAG
>NZ_JAAHHU010001599.1:0-1142 GCF_010672095.1 Moorena sp. SIO3I6
AACCTCAGTTGACCACCTAGCATCAGAGCAATACCAAGCCCTTGACCAAGCCTTGGCAAAAATTGCCGAAATCAGTGAACTTAACCTAGTTTATTTGATGTGTAAAAGTGGTAAGGGCGAAACGGTAAAAACTCCTGTATCAACCCCTGTGAAAACTCAAGCAACTGGTGTGACCCAGCCAAATAGTCAGACTACTACCGGTGCAACATCACAGGGAGGGTCCGTTGGGACTAAGGGAGTATCACGAGTGGATAGCTATATCCGGCGTGCTGAAGGATATTTGGTGAAGAACAATTTTGCTGCGGCAGTTCTGGAGTTGCGAGAAGCTCTGAAGTTGGACCAAAACAATAGCGACTGCCATAGTTTATTGGGAATTGCTTATTTGAAGCAAAATAAGGGGACAATGGCTAAAGTACACATTAATAAGGCGTTGCAATTGAACCCTCAGAACGAAAAAGCATTGAAGGCGAAACAGATTCTCAATGAATTAACCCCGAAAAGTGGCGGTAGCCAACCAAAGGTTTCGCCTCAAGCAGCTAAAGGGAAACCTTCCAATAAATCTGGTGGTGGCTTATTTGGTGGTTTATTTGGTGGAAAGAAAAAGTAATGATTCATCAACCACCCCCAGGGGCAAGGGATTTACTTCCCCTAGAAGTTACCCAAAAACGCTGGATTGCTAACCACTTACAGCAAGTATTTCACCGCTGGAGTTACCACCGGATTATCACATCAACCCTAGAATGGTTGGATACTCTGATGGCAGGAGGAGCTGTCGAACGTTCCACGGTTATTCAGTTGCACGATGCTGAGGAAGGAACCCTGGGGCTGCGTCCAGAATTAACAGCATCCATAGCCAGAGCAATGGTTAGTCGTATTGCTGGCAGTAATAGTGAAGCCTGCCTATCTTTACCCCAGCGACTCTATTACAATGCCAATGTATTTCGACGACCAACTATAGGTAACCACGGACGTCAACTAGAGTTTTACCAGTCGGGGGTAGAATTATTGGGAGTTGGTGGGCTGTTGGCAGATGGGGAAATTCTGCTGTTGCTAGCCGATTGTCTTAATAATTTAGGGTTGCAGCAGTGGCACCTGATTTTGGGGGAAGCTCGGCTAACGCGATCGCTTTTGTCTCCCTTCCC
>NZ_JAAHHU010000016.1:0-28529 GCF_010672095.1 Moorena sp. SIO3I6
CTCTTTCCCTCCCCGACGCTCCTCCCACCTCCTACTCCCTACTCCCTACTCCCTACTCCCTACTCCCTACTCCCTACTCCCTACTCCCTACTCCCTACTCCCTACTCCCTATTCCCGACAATCCACAATTGATAAATTCCTACACTCCTCTGACTTCGGATACTGGTTTAACCTGAATGGGAAGAGGAATAGTAGGATAGTTTTGGTGAATTTTAAGCATGATCTGAATTGAACGGGCTTTATCACCAATAGCCATTGTGATGGATTGTCGTGTTAATATTTCTGCTACTATTTTAGCAGCTGCTTGGTTTTTTTTTGCTTCAGCTTCTAGAAATGCAAACACGCGCTGTTTAGCAATTCGTCCGCGATTAACCCGAGACAAAATACTGATAAAGTAGGGAATTAAGTATTGCAAACGGTCGGGATTATCTACGGCATACTGTTCTAGATAGTTAGTGGCAAATAGCTGGATGTCTTGACTGGGATGTTCACTAAATTTTAGGAGATAATCTTGACCATAACTCTGCTGAAAGGTACGTATAACTAAATCCCGCCCAAATTGACGAACATCATCCCGAGTACTGTCACAAATACTGACCATAACTTCAGGTGTCCAGTCTTGTTCGGTAATTTGTTGGCTAAAGAGTTTGGTAGCAAATTCTCGGGAATCCTGCCATTTTGCTTCTAGTAATCGCACTGCGGCTAACATGTCTTGAGAATTGCTACGGATACGGTTGAGCCTTTGCTCAATCATTGCCCAAGCGGCTTGACGGACGGATAGAATTTCATGATTGGCTAGTTTGACAATGTCAGGAGTTTCTAATTCTAATCCCCAAGTGGTATAGTTAGCTTGGAGTACTAATCCTACTAATTCTTGAGCGGCTGATGATTTGGCTTGGAGAAGTTCCATCGCGTTGTCTTTGGTAATGCTAGTCATCCAGCTGGGTAAGTCTTCTCGTAGCAGTTGGACTAAATCTTGGTGAACACCTTCATGTCTTTCTGGTAGCTGCAATAGGGTAATGATTTCTGTGGCTAGCTGAGTGACAAATTCTGGATATAATTGTCCTAAGCGCTCAATTACTGGACGAATACCTTGACGCAAGTGTGCTTGTTGATTGGTTGCGATCGCTAATACTAAGTCGTAGTCTTGTAGCAAGCGTTGATCGGGAAGTTGACCGAAAATCTGAACTCCAATCCCTTGCACTGACTGATGGGGAGCGTTGAGGAGTGATTCAATTAATTTGGGTGGTAAGTCAGCGGCAGGAGTTTCGTGATTGAATAGGATTCTTGCTCCCAATTCCTGGATTTCTGGCATGGGGTGTTGGAGCAGATCTAGTACTACTCCCATACCCAATGTCCTGAGTTGGGGGGTAAAACCTAGAAGCAGGGTTTGAGCAGTGTCTTTGGCGATATCGGTTTGAGTTGGTTCTAGTGCGAGTACTGTTGCAATAACTTGCCCGATTAATACTTTGGCTGTTGCTTCACTTACTATTGATTGAGTCAGTAACTGACGGGCAAAAGTACGGGTATCGGAATGTTGACTGATCACTAAAGGGATGATCAGCTGGCTGGTGGTGATCAAGTGAGTTGGTATTGCTTGTATCCACTGATGGGCTTGAGTACGAGCTGCTGGAAACTGGCAGTTGGCTAAGGCAAGTAATAAGTCTAGGTTAGGATTGTCAGGATTATCGGAATTATATTTTTGTGTTCCTAGTTCAAAGCCTAGTTGAGCGGTTACTTGGTAGGGTTTGTTAACTAGTCTGATTACAGTCTCTGTATCGATTTGATGACAGAATGACTGACATACCTTCAAGGCTTTGGCCGCAAACTGATGAACTTGATGACAGTGGCTTTCTAATAGTAACTGTAGCAGTGCCTCTGGATGTTGCTCCCAAAGTTTAGGAAAGGCTTCTTCTCGCACATCTGGCTCTGGATCACCGGGTTTGTAGTTGTCTCGACAACGCCATGCCTGGCTGTTGGGCATTAATTGGTAACGGGGACTATTGGTATAGAGAATATGGTTAAAGGTTAAGTAACCAGCATAGCTGTCCCAGTTGCGAGTGTAGCTGGTGCGACTCCAGTTTGAGTAGTTCCAGCGATAGAAGGTTGATGTTCTGGCGGGCACCCCATCAGAATCAGAATATTGCAGTAATACTTCTAGGGCTAGATTGATGTAATTGCAATCGCATTCTTCACCCAATTTCCTGAGAGTCCGCCATACCCGCCGCCGTAGATAGTCACGAGTTACGTTGCTGTAAGCGCGTTTAGCATCAGGACTACCGAGGTAATGGGAACGGGGAATATATTTGCGACTATTTCTGTCCCAGTAATACTTATGCCAATAAGACTGACGAAACATTGGTGGCTCGGTGTCTAGGCGGTAGGCGATAATGCCAAATACTTCCGCATCTTGCCGATATTCGGCAATCTTGAATATGTGGCGAATGGCTTTGAAGTAGTTGGGGCGTAGGGGAGCAGTGCGTAATAGGTTTAGTAGTGCTGGACGCACTTGAGCATTATTAATTTGATATAGGGTATCGAGGACACCAAAACGAGTATAGTCGTTACTGTCTAGATAGGTCAGTAGGGCATTAGAGAAGTCAGCAGGATTATCGGTTTGGATATGGGATTGCAATTCGGCAGGCAATTGCTCTATCTGTTGAGAGCGCAACCGTTCTTGAGTTGATGGATCACAGAGTTTCATCCAGGCTTCCCAAGCAATCCCCTTGACAAAGTCTGGAGTTGAAGGGGTTTCATACAAGCGTTGGAGCTGAGGAATTACATGCTCATCACCACACCATCCCAAAGCCCAAGCAATGCAGTAGTCTTTTAAGGGTTGATCAGTCCCAATCAGAGGGATAATTAAGGGCGTAGCTTCACGAATTTTCAATTCTCCAGCCCGCCAGATCGCTCGGGTTTGGGACCATTTACTAGAGCCTTTACTAGTATCTGGATTTGCAATCGCGTTGAGAATGGCTTGATGGCGTGGGTCCTTGGTAACTACGTTACTAGTAGTTAAGTTACTGCTATTTAAGTCATTAACCTCTTCTTGAGTCTGACTACTTGATGCTTCAGTTACATCTTGATAGCCTTTCTTGAGTTTTGAGCCCACTAACTGATCAAACACTTGTTGTGCTTTAGCCAAAGCTACCGGCTGAGCAGTTTTTGAACTTTCTTTCAAGGTCTTGCCACGGCGTCCATAGCGGAAGTTAACGATATACTGATCGTTACCGAGATCACACAGATCGACTTCGTAGATTTTATCTGAGTTATCAGCTTGATAATGGAGCGTAGTGCGTTTGATCAGTTTCATAAGACATCAGGGAAAACCCAGTTAGAAGTAGAAACGCCTGTCATTACCACGATATTAAAAAAATTATCTAGTCGCTCCCGTTCCCCAATCCTAAAGCTATCGTAAATAAAAGCAAGGTAAGCCCAGCCTAACCGAAAGGATTAAAACTTGCCCATTGCTGCGTAGCTTGACTCTGATGTAGCCGATAGATTAATGAGCAATTTTCCAGACTTATCTAGTCATGATTTCAAAGTGATCAGGGAATTGGGTCATAATCGCGCTGGTGGGAGAGTGACCTACCTAGCCCGAAACCAGGTCAATCACGAATTGGTAGTGATCAAGCAGTTTCAGTTTGCTCAACGCAACAGTAACTGGTCAGACTATGAGACCATAGAAGGGGAAATTCAAGTGTTGCGGGGACTGAATCATCCCGGTATCCCCCGTTACTTAGGGTCATTCCAAACCACTAGGGGCTGTTGTCTGGTACAGGAATACAAACATGCTCCTTCCCTGGCTGTACCTCGTAGTTTTGACCCGGAGGAGATTAAGCAAATCGCTGTTGGGTTACTCAATATTCTGGTTTACCTACAACATCGGATTCCTCCGATCATTCATCGAGATATCAAACCAGAAAATATCTTAGTAGATGAGACGATCAATGTTTTCCTGGTAGACTTCGGCTTAGCTCGGATTGGTGATAGTGAACTAGCTGTGAGTAGTGTAGCAAAAGGCACTATCGGGTTTATGGCTCCGGAACAGTTATTTGATAAAGCCCTAAGTAAAGCGTCAGACTTATATGGGTTAGGAGCGACCTTGATTTGTTTACTGACTGGTACTCGATCGACTACCATTAATACTTTAATTGATGAAGACTATTGTCTCAATTTTCAGCATCGTCTACCTCAAGTAAGTTTGGGTTGGCTGCAGTGGCTGCAAAGGATGGTAGAGCTTAAACCTAAAGACCGTTTTCCTGATGCTGAAACGGCTTTAGAAGCTCTCACTCCAATCTACGTTATCCGGATTCCAGAGGCAAAACTATCCCAATCGTATCTAGAGTTGAGAGCTAAAAAATTAGGGGAAAAACTGACAAAAACTATTACGATTTGTAACACAGTTCCAGACACAGCCTTAGAAAGCCGCTGGCAAATTGCTCCCCATGTGAGTGACCCACCCCACACTCCCTACTTCCATGACTGGATTCGATTGGACACAGCTGATGTTAATGGGAATCAAGGGTTGTGCCAAATTACGATAGATACCAGTAAGCTGATGGCAGACCAAACCTATGAGCGAGAGGTATTAATTCACACTAATGCTGAACAGTCAACTCAGGTTTTACCCCTGAAAATCCATACTGCTCCGGTACCAATTGCCACGAAAAAACTTCCCTATCTATCCCTAGCGCTACTGATTGGCTTAGCTACTACAGCTACTTGGGTAGAAACTACGGCTTGGGAGGGAATTGTGAATAACAGTGGCACAATCGGGATTGCGATCGCTACTTTTGTTTCAGTCTTGGTGGCAATGCTAGGATTGACTGCGGCTGTAACATCTGGGATGGTCTCGAAACTGGTAGCAAGACTCAGAGCCAGGTTTAGTATTCCGTTAAAGGCTATGGATACCGTAGCAGCAGTGTTTTTTGCTGGAGTAGCAGCCCTGTTGGTAGCTGGATTTGGTGCCAAGTTTCGCGCTACCGATAGCGCGATTGCTACCTTTGCAGCAGTGGATGCGGTAGTGTTTATGGCAGCCTTTGAAGGGGAAGGAGTCGCTCAAAGCTGCCGAAAGCGTGGGTTTAGTAAAATCTTAGCCCTGGGAGTGCCTGTGTTATCGGTAGCCTTGGGCATTAGTTTAGGTATCGGTTTAAAGCTGGGATTTTTAAATGTGTTGGTACTGATCGCCATTTTAGTGACAGCAGTTCCCTTAGGTGTGATGATTCTCTATCCGCCATTAGAGCGTCTGCGGCAAGTCAAAACCTATCGGAAATTAGAGAGAAATTTGATCAAGCCTTAGAAGGTATTTATTTGGACGAGCGATCGCGCTACTGCCTGCACTCAGTTTTTTGTGACCGCAACAAAATAATAGATCTCGACTCCCTTTTATTTGTGGGTCTATGGTTTACCTACAACGTTTAACAATGTTTAACAATTAATAGTTAACCACCCAAGCCGCTATTATATTTTTTGATATTTAATTAGGTAATTTATTATTCCCTATTACCCATTATCAAAAAGCGCTCAGCTATATAGCGTTTTCCATACTAATGAGGAACACATTATTTTTTGCCTATTCCCTGTTCCCTGTTCCCTGTTCCCTGTTCCCTGTTCCCTGTTCCCTGCTCCCTGCTCCCTGCTCCCTGCTCCCTGCTCCCTAAACAAATGCACCTCACCCAATTGAAAAGCGCTATATTGAGTTCGTGATTAACAAAACTTGGTATATTATAAAATTTTGTAATTTTATAGGTGTTTAATAGTTTGGCTTTGGAGTAACAGGTTTTATTAATGTAGAACTCCCCTAGCAGCTGATCGGCCTTTGATGATTTCAAACATGCTGTATCAGCACGGTCTGCACTCAGAACTTATCGAATTTTTCACAGGCTGAGAATACACTGATTCATGATTACCATAGATAATTAATCGTTCTCACTTCTGTCTGGGTGTCGTTTATTCAATTGAAAATCACTTACGTGCAACCAACTGTAAATAAATATACTAAACCCGGTAGACAGGAGAGCAATTTTTAGGGCAAGATTATTTAGTTCAGAATATTGTCAAATGTCTGTTGTTTCTACGGTCAGGGTTATTGTGCCCGGTACTACCGCTAATCTAGGACCAGGTTTCGATTGCATAGGCGCAGCCTTAACTGTGTATAACCAGTTTAAAGTCACTCGCCTGGAATCGGTAAATTCTGGATCAGTCAAGCTTAAAATTGACGTTACTGGTGTGGAAGCCAACAAGGTTAGTAGAGATGAGAGTAATCTTGTCTATCGAGCCTTTGCCACTTTATATGATCGTCTGGGCAAAACTCCGCCTCCAGTACACCTAGAGATTGATTTGGGGGTGCCTCTGGCACGAGGATTGGGGAGTTCGGCCACAGCGATTGTTGGAGGATTGATTGCTGCAAATCAGTTAGCGGGTAAACCTCTTTCTCAGCAGGAGGTAATGGAGTTAGCGATCGCAATTGAGGGGCATCCTGATAATGTGGTTCCAGCGCTTTTGGGGGGATGTCGTTTGACCGGTCGAGGTTTGGTGAGCAAACCCCAAAGACCCGAAGGACACGAAGCAAGAGAACAGGATTGGGTAGTTTGTGATGTTGCTTGGTCTTCTGAGCTGGTGCCGGTGGTGGCAATTCCAGATTTCGAGCTTTCAACACAGGAGGCACGGCAGGTGTTGCCTGATAGCTACAGCCGTGCTGATGCAGTGTTGAATGTGGCCAGTTTGGGGTTGTTGTTGCGAGGTTTGCAGTCTGGTAAGGGGGATTGGATACGGGTCGGTTTGCAAGACAGAATACATCAGCCTTATCGCCAAAAGCTGATTCCTGGTTATGACGCTGTGGAGGCGGCAGCTTTGGATGCTGGAGCTTATGGGATGGTGATTAGTGGGGCTGGTCCTACTTTGTTGGCTTTGGTGAGTGAGTCAAAAGCACCAGCGGTTCAGGAGGCAATGGCGGTAGCTTGGACCGATGCCGGGATTCAGGCTCAAGTGCGATCGCTTTCTCTAGATTCCCAAGGCACCAAGATTGCTCTGGAATTAATTAGCTAATACCACATCCGATGGTATGACCCCCTGCTGGTTATAGTTGGTAATTGCTAGCTGATTACCCAAAATCTTCCATATAGCATAATGCTTCTGGGTTTGACCCACATTACCCTAAATTTTTAATAATTCTTTACTTTTTTGGTAGCAATTGTTACCAGAAATTTTTTTTTGTGTTTTTTTGGCAAATACCCTTTGCAATTCTTTACTTTACTTAATATACTGAAATCATGTGGCAATAGGTATTTATTCTTAGCTATGGTCCCCGCGAATTTCCCTTGGATAACGACGATAATTCTGCTGCCCCTAGTGGCATCTCTGGTGATTCCGATCATTCCCAGCAAGTGGCTGAGGATGATTCGTTGGTATGCCCTAGGTGTAGCCCTTCTGGATTTTGTCCTAATGATCTATGGGTTTTGGCATCATTACGATTTCCGAAACTCCGATTTTCAGCTCAGGGAAAGTTATACGTGGATACCCCAGCTTGGCATTAGTTGGTCTGTAGCAGTCGATGGCTTATCGATGCCTCTGATTGTGTTAAGTGGCTTAGTCACTACCTTAGCTATTGTTGCGGCTTGGAAGATTAACCATAAACCGCGTCTGTTTTACTGCTTGATGCTGTTCATGTATAGCGCCCAGATCGGGGTGTTTGCAGCTCAAGATTTAGTGTTGTTTTTCCTAATGTGGGAATTAGAGTTGCTGCCAGTGTACTTGCTCATTTCTATATGGGGAGGAAAACAACGCTTCTACGCCGCAACCAAATTTATTCTTTACACAGCAGCAGGTTCAGTTTTTATCCTGGTCGCCGCGCTAATGATGGCGTTTGCTGGAGATACAGTCACCTTTGACATGCAAACCCTAGGGAATCGGAATTACCCGATAGCTTTGGAACTAGTAGCTTATGCGGGTTTCTTAATTGCCTATGGTGTCAAGTTGCCGATTTTTCCGCTACATACCTGGTTACCAGATGCACACAGCCAAGCTTCTGCTCCAGTCTCGATGATATTAGCTGGGGTCTTATTGAAAATGGGTGGGTATGGACTGATGCGCATGAATCTAGAAATGCTTCCTCATGCCCATACTTACTTCGCACCAGTGCTAGCAGTATTAGGTGTGGTCAATATTATCTACGGTGCTTTGCTTGCTTTTAGCCAAGACAATCTCAAACGACGACTAGCTTACTCATCAATTTCCCACATGGGTTTTGTGTTGATTGGCATTGCTTCGTTCACTGAATTAGGAATGAATGGAGCTATCTTACAGATGCTTTCCCATGGGTTAATCGCTGCTGCCTTATTCTTCCTATCTGGTGTCACCTACGAACGTACTCATACCCTAGCGATGGCAAAAATGGGAGGAATGGCGAAAGAAATGCCCAAAGCATTTGCCCTCTTCACTGCTGGTTCCATGGCATCCCTAGCCTTACCAGGAATGAGTGGTTTTGTGGGTGAGTTGTCAGTCTTTCTTGGAGTCACTACTAGCAGTGTCTACAGCTCATCTTTCAAAGTCGTCATCGTTTTCTTAGCTGCAGTGGGATTAATCCTAACTCCGATTTATCTGCTTTCACTGCTCAGACAGGTATTTTTCGGTAACAATAACTATGGAATAATTATTGAGAAATACCTAGGGGATGCCAAGCCTCGCGAAATTTTCATTACGGCTTGTCTGTTAATCCCTATTATTGGCATCGGTCTTTATCCGAAGCTAGTCACTCAAACCTATGATGTGAAAACTGTAGCGGTTGCTGCTCAAATGCGCCAATCCTTACCAGTGATTGTTCAAGAGGAATCACCTCTATACTCTGGTACCTTCACAGCGCCACAGTTAGCTAACACTAAGGCTCAACCTATTCTTGGGGTTACCCAGTATTGATTAGTTCCTGTTTGCGATTAGCGGGAGTTAAACAAAAAGAACGCCCCAAACAAAGTAGGAGCATCTCACTTTGGAAGAAACATACCGCAAATAGCTGTATCATGGTGATTCTACCGCCCACATAAAACGATATATTTGCCAAAATGAGATGCTCCCAACAAAGCGGGTGCATCTCTGTGTTTTGATGGAAAGCGCGAGTGGGGTAAACTCCCTTTTCCATTGCTGCATCGTTTTTGCAATTAGTAGGTGCGCTCTTACCATTAAGAATTAAATTCGCCACGGGTCGCACCTGAATAAATTCCCGCAAAAATGCCCAAAGGTAGCGATATTAGACTGGATTTATATCTTGATTTCTGTTTAAGTCCCGCTATGGGATTTTTATCCAAGATTGGGGAAGTAATGATAATATAATTGCGTTCCTGTAGGGACTCTGTCAGACTACTGTACAAGGAAGCCAAGCCAAAATGAATGTGACTCTTACCGTAAATGGTAAACAGCACACCCTCACCATTGAACCCCGTGTAACACTCCTAGATGCTCTGCGTGAATATTTGGGATTAGTCGGGAGTAAAAAGGGGTGCGATCATGGACAATGTGGAGCCTGTACTGTTTTAATTGATGGTCAGCGAGTTTATTCCTGTCTCACTTTGGCAGTCATGCAAGAAGGTAAGGAAATTGTTACCGTTGAAGGTTTGGCAACAGGGGATACTCTCCATCCGGTGCAGGAGGCATTTATTGACAATGATGGCTTCCAATGCGGCTATTGTACCCCAGGGCAAATTTGCGCTTCTGTGGCTCTTGTGGAGGAAGTTAAACGGGGTTGTGTTAGCGCGGTGACACCAGATTTGCATAGTCCTCCACAACTAGCTGAACTCTCCGAGGCGGAAATTAAGGAACGACTGAGTGGGAATCTCTGCCGATGCAGTGCTTACAATGGTATTGTGGCAGCCGTACAGCAGGTAATTGGACAAAAACCACCTTCTCCTGTGGCAGCGGTGATGGTCAGTGAATATGGAAATAACAAAGGATCATGAATAACTTCACCTATACCCGTGCCACTTCCTTGTCAGATGCCGTGAACCAGGCAGTTGCTGACCAACACTCCATGTTTATTGCTGGTGGAACGAATTTAGTTGACCGTCTGAAAGTATTCTTAGATCAGCCATCGCAACTGATTGATATCTCTCGGTTACAGATGCATAACATTGAACCGATGGCTGATGGTAGTCTGCGTCTGGGAGCGCTAGTTAGTAATACCGCAGTGGCAGACAATAGTGATATTCGCCGCAACTATCCCATGTTAGCTAGGGCAATTATATCTGGCGCATCTCAGCAAATTCGCAACATGGCTACAGTGGGGGGAAACCTGCTGCAACGTACCCGTTGTCCCTATTATTACGATACCGCCTTTCCTTGTAATAAACGGCAACCAGGGACAGGCTGCCCCGCAATCACGGGAATTAACCGTACTCATGCCATCCTTGGTGCCAGCGAGCAGTGTGTAGCAGTACACCCGTCAGATATGTGTGTTGCCCTAGCTGCATTGGATGCGGTGGTGGAAGTAGCAAGTGCCCAAGGGCAAAGGCAGATACCGTTTACAGATTTCCACCGTCTACCGGGAAATAGACCCGAGCAAGACACTAATTTAGAACCAGGGGAGTTAATTACCGCTGTGATTCTGCCGACCTTATCCTTTGGGAAATCTGGGGTTTATTTGAAAATACGCGATCGCGCTTCCTATTCCTTTGCTTTAATTTCTGTGGCGGCGGCGGTAAACTTGCAAGGGGAGCAAATCCAAGCTGCACGCTTGGCAATGGGTGGGGTAGCACACAAGCCTTGGCGAGCAACAGCAGCAGAAGAGTTTTTGATTGGTAAGTCGGCGGATGTAGCAACATTTACCGAGGCGGCAGAAATTGCCTTGGACTTAGCGAAACCTTTAACTGACAACGGTTATAAAGTCAAACTGGCAAAGCGGGCGATTCGTCGCGCCCTCATGGTTTCTGCTCAAGGAGGAGGAGTAGCATGAATCAAGTAACTAGTACTAGTATTAACCGCAAGGATGGACGAGCAAAGGTTACAGGGACAGCAACCTACGCTGCTGAACATCAAATTCCCGGTTTAGTTCATGGTTATCTGGTGACTGCTAATATTGCTCATGGGCAGATTAAAAGTATTGATACCCAAGCAGCAGCAACAGCACCAGGGGTAATTGCAGTTTTCACCCATAAAAACCCGCCGACTGTATCTAAACCAGCTAACGATTTTTTAACCTCGAAAATCTACGAGGCACGACTACCCTTATCAGATGACCAAATTTACTACGCAGGGCAAATTATTGGTTTGGTAGTCGCAGATACCTTTGAACGGGCACGTCACGCTGCCCATTTAGTTAAGGTAGAATACGTCACCCAAGAACCAATTGTAGAAACCAGCAAAGCTACCTTTAACGAAGCTCCACCCATGCTTGGGCAACAGATGACCTTTGAGAAGGGGAATGTTGCTGCTGGGTACTTTGCCAGTGCCATGGCAGGTGTAGGAGCCGAGATTACAGCAACATACACAACTTCCACTGAACTACACGCAGCGATGGAACCCCATGCTATCATTGCTCACTGGCAAGATGCAGACACCCTGACTGTCTACGAACCATCCCAGTGGGTAATCGGTAGTCAGCGTACTTATGCAGACCTGTTTGGACTTGCCCCAGAAAAAGTCCGTATTATCACACCTTTTATTGGTGGAGCCTTTGGTTCTAAAGCCTTCCCTTGGCCCCATGCCATTCTTGGTGCAGCAGCAGCCCGTCAACTGCAACGTCCCCTGAAAGTTGTTCTCAGCCGTCGGCAAATGACCGCCAACACCGGACACCGGTCTGAAACGGAACAAACGATTCGTTTAGGGGCAAATGCTGATGGTAGCTTGATGGCCATAGACCATGGGGTTAAATCCTGTACCTCACCAGTTGAGATTTTTACTGAACCTTGTACAGGCATCACACCAGTTATGTACGCTGCACCCAATCTGCGAACCCGTCAGGAATTGGCGGTCATGAACGTTGGGACACCCGCATTCATGCGTGCCCCAGGGGAAAATCCGGGGTTATGGGCACTAGAATCAGCAATGGATGAATTGGCGTGGGAGTTAAAAATCGACCCAGTGGAACTGCGGTTAAAAAATGAAACTAAGGAACACCAGCGCCAGGGTTTACCGTTCTCTGCCAAGGATTTCGCAGAATGTTTGCGGCTGGGTGCGCAACAATTTGGGTGGCAAGATCGACCAAAACAGGTGCGCTCCCTCACCCGTGATGGTAAGCTAATTGGTTGGGGCATGGCGGCATCAACCTTCCCCGCTTTACGGAGTTCAGCCACAGTCACAGTACGGTTGTTAGCCGATGGTACTGCCCATATCCTCACTAGTGCTAATGACATGGGTACTGGTGCATATACCATTGTTGCAGGTACAGCAGCCGAGGTATTGGGGCTAGCCGTCGAACAGGTACGGGTGGAGATGGGAGACTCCTTACTGCCAAATGGTGGGATGGCGGGTGGTTCCCAAATGACAGCAACCCTTGTACCAGCAGTGATGGCGGCTTGTGAGGCAGTTCTCAAGACGGCTCATGCCGCAACAGCCCAAGAAGCCTTTGCCACCCTGCATCAGTCGGGACAAGCTGCGTTTGAAGCGACAGCCTCTTCTGCAGCCGGTGAAGAGGGGAAGAAATGGGCATTCCAATCCTGGGGGGCACATTTTTGTGAAGTCAGCGTAGATGAAGACATTGCCCGCTTGCGCGTCAACCGTTGGGTGTCTGTGATGAATATTGGGCGAGTAATGAATGCCAAAACTGCAGCGTCTCAGATACGGGGTGGTGTAATTATGGGTATTGGGCACGCCTTGATGGAAGCCTGTGATTTTGACCCCAATATTGGCTATCCTGTGGTTTACGACCTGGCCACCTATCATTATCCCAGTCATGCAGATATTCCCCGGATTCAGGTGACATTTGTAGGGGAACCCGACTATAACTTTAATCCCGCAGGGGTGCGGGGTTTGGGTGAAATTGGGATTACAGGAGTATCGGCTGCGATCGCTAATGCTATTTACCATGCTACAGGTAAACGTATCCGTGATTTACCAATTACACCGGATAAGTTGTTGTGACACACATAACAGAAGAGGCGTTCCATTCAACGCCTCTTCTGTTATGTGATGATGTTTATGTTGTGATGATGTTAATTTTCATATAAGTCAACCACGGGTAAACCTTTTTTGGGAATGCTGCTGATAAATCTTTACCGAATTCAGCCTAGTTTATAGGAGAAAATTAAACTCAATATTCCCAACATAGCTGGTACCAAAACTAGTCTTATATTCAGATTAATTAGTATTAGTAACAAGACTAATATTGCCAAGACTGCGGTAAAATTTAGACAATAATCTTTAGAATTTATCTATCAACACTAGAGATTGCCGACAACTAGGGCAATGCTTTGTATGTCTTCGGAGAGCGATCATAGAATTGCTGATCACTTAATTATTGGAAAGGTGCTTATGTTAATCCCTGCCATGCAGGTTTTCCACTAAATCCTTACCTAAAATCTAAAATTTCAAATCTCATGACCACACCTGCCCATAATGTCATCCAGTCCATCTATGAAGCCATCAATCGTAGGGATGTTAACGCTGCGATGGAGTGGATAGACGACCAGTGTATTTACGAGGATCTCAACTTTTCCCAACCATTCAAAGGAAAGGAAGCTGTCAGACAACTTCTGGAAGAATCCTGTCAAGGTATCCCGGATGAGTTAAAATTCGTAATTGATGATATCACCACAGGCGATCCCCTGGCAGTAGGAATACTATGGCACGTTGAGTTAGACGGCATTCCCTTTCCCAACGGACGAGGTGTTAGCTTTTATCGTTGTTCTGAGGTAACTGGCAAGTTAGTTTTAGCCCGTGATCTGGTTGAACCCCCCATAAAACCAGGGAAGGCGGCATTCTTTATCATCCGACTAGTATCTCCGCTGATACGGATACTGCTGAAAGATCGGCAAGATAAAAGTACCATGGAAATCTCTCCCTTAGGCCAAGGGATTCCAAAAAGTCAACGCTTTCTTCCTCTAGTATTTGGGTTAATAGCGATCGCCTATATTTACATTCTGTTGCTATCTCCACCAGGGCAACTTATTCCAGGGGAACCCGCTTGGGCTATTCAACCAGAAACTATAGAGGAAATAGTAAATGAATCTCTGAATTTTTTCTTTATTTTACCCCTTTTTAACCGAGTAGGCATTAATTATTTAGAAGCACCAGTGGTTCATCCTACCTTAGAAGCACTCTTCAACTTTGCCGAAGCTTGGATTTTCATGTTTTTACCTCTACTCCTCGTCGATAGAAGGACAACTCATCTCCCCAAGATTCTGATTTGGAGTCTGGCGATGTTCGGAACCAATGCTGTTCTTACCCCTTATATGGCACTGCGCTATAATACACCAATTCCTCCAGTAAAGGAGGAAACGAACAAGGGAATATTAGCTCGTGTATTTGGTTGGACAGGAATGATAGTGGGGATAATTGCCTTATTTTGGGGGGTACTTTGCCGACCAGAGTTTGGAGATTTGGTCGAGAGAATGAACTATTTTGGCGAGCAATTGATGACGAACCGACTTACATTAGCTTTCTGTGTAGATTTAGTACTTTTTTCCCTTTTTCAGGCTTTACTTTTGGGTGCAGTTAACAGCAGAATTGGCTGGTTTCGATTTATTCCTTTCTGGGGACTTGCGCTATGGCTAATTATATGATTTGCTTGGAGGTTGGCTCAGCAAGAGCGGACGCAATTTGCTGCCCCAAATCACTTTTATTATCAAATCATAACTATAGCAATTCTCTTTCCCATGAGGTACAAAGGGATCCCCCTAAATCCCCCTTAAAAAGGGGGACTTTGAGGTTGAAAAGTGTACCTCATAAATGCAATAAACGCTATATGTAGTTTTGGCATCATCTGGTGTTAAATATCAAAAAGTTTACCCTAACGCTCAGATGACTGTGCTGCGGAGCATTTTTATTCAGTAAAGAGGAATTAATAATGTTAGAACTATATTTAGACAGTGCCGATGTTGAACAAATAGCACGTTTTCACTCTTGCTTACCAATTAAAGGAATAACAACTAACCCCAGTATTCTGGCTCAAGCCAACATAGGTGTTAATCAACTACTTAAAGAAGTAAATACTATACTAGGGAATGAGGCACGTTTCCACATTCAAGTTATTAGTCAATCTGTAGATTAAATTATCGTTGAAGCTGATAAAATAACAGCTTTACCCTATGATATTGTGGTTAAAATTCCCGCCACGGAAATAGGTCTGGTGGCAATAAAACAGTTACATCAGAAGCAGATACCTCTATTAGCTACGGCAATTTATACAGTTCAACAAGGTTTTTTAGCTGCATTAGCAGGTGCAGATTATTTAGCTCCTTATGTAAATCGAATTGATGTTTTTGGGGGAAATGGTGTCACAGTTGTGGAGCAACTTCAACAACTTATCCAACAACAACAGCTAAGTTGTTGTTTATTACCTGCTAGTTTTAAAAATCCGCGTCAAGTTTTAGAGGTATTACAAGCAGGGGTTGGTGCGATTACTTTGCCTGTAGGTATAGTGGGACAAATGGTTTTACATCCGGCTATACCTTTGGCCGTTGAACAATTTAATACTGATTGGCAACAAGTCTTTGGTGATAAATTAGCTTTTGAAACTTAATGTGACCTGAGTTTTGGATAATAAAATAGGCAGATATAGAGACCATACATAAACATACATATAGAGTTGATCGCAGTTATGAAGTACCTAAAACAAAATAATTTGTACCTGTTCCAATTGCAAACCGCTGTAAATATATTATGTTTATTGATTACATATTGTCACCCATCAAAGAAGCCCAGTCTTCATCTGGACTGGTTTTTACTTTAATCGGCTTAACCAAAACTCAGATTATTTTAAAATTTTTGACAACAATAACACCATGTTCCCATAGAGATTGTTTTAATTGATGTCTTTGTGAATCTGTCAGATTAAGCAAGTTACATCCTGGAAGGACTTCCAATCCTAGTCTGGAGTTATATTGTGTTTGTTTTAATGGATTTTTGATAATCATAAAAGTTCCTGTTTTTAGAGACTAGAATAATTATAATCGAATTTAACCTCAGGCTTATAGTTAAAAACCCAATTTTGATATTCTTCGCTAGTCATCTGTGACTGCTCCTGCATTTGCTGATTAGCAGCCTCCCTGTCCGTTGTGTAGTAACGCATTTCACCCAAAGCACTACGGGTTTGCATCAGTTGGCTACGGGGTATACGACGCTGTTCGTAGCGAGCCAGAGCTTCTTCAATGCTGGATGCTTGGGAACAGCACAACGCTAGTTCATATGCGTCTTCAAACGTACTATTTGCTCCCTGTGCCAAAGCAGGAGCCATAGGGTGAGCGGCATCACCCAACAAAGTAACTCTACCTTGACTCCAAGATTTGAGGGGTAAGCGATCGCAAATTGGTCCGTCCAAAATTCGCTCTGCTGGTGTTGCTTCCACAAGCGATCGCAATGATTCTCCCCAGTCTGCTAATTGATTGAGAAGCCGAGATTTGACCTCAGCCGCATCTTGGGAAAGGGTATAATCCGGTGATAACTGACGATATAGCCAGGAAATATGCCCATCACCGACATTTAGGAGGTACATAAATTCTTGATTACCTTTCACAAACCCGAGTTCACCGGGATTCAGTAATTCTTGGTTACATTTGATAACAGTACGCCAAGACATACTTACTAAATAGCGGGGTTTGCCGTCTCCAATTAAAGCTTCTCTAATGGCAGAATTTATAGATTAATAGCTTACAATAAAGCGTTTTAAGGTTCATTGTCACCCCCTCAGCTCTAAATTTTTCTTTTAATTTAAAATATAAAAATTGATTATATTTTTACATAAATGAAGCGATCAAGGATAAATTAGTATTTGACTTAATGAGACTAAATCATAATAAACGAAAGTATTATCAACGAGATATAATGGCTAGATCGCTGAGAGAGTCTTGGTTTTAGCTTATTCTGTATAATCCCAGGGGAATAGAGCTGCAACCCTGGAAATTTCTTTTTTTAAATTTAATAACAGTTCTTCCATAGAAGACTTAGAAAACCCTAAATTTTCACTAAATTCTAAAAAATCATTTTCACTCATCACTACTATTCCAGATTTTTCCAATTCTTTTGCCTCAAATAATAGATATCTATAAAAGAAAGGGTTTATCATAATAACAAAACCAAATAGTCTACCAATTAACCCGGCAAATACTGAACTAATTCGTTGTAATCTTGAAGCTATAAGATACGAATTACCAAGACCATTTTCTTCAATAGTAATATCTTTCATAGCACAAGCCGCCCAAACTAATGCTCGGTGTACTATTGTAATATCATCATTTAAGTAAGCATGAAAAATTGCTATCAAACAGCAAACCCTAAAATCTTTGTATTGATCATTAATACAATTAAAAAAGACAATATATTGGAACCAGCTAAGAGGTTCGTTTATTTTGAATCGTCCTCTATAATATGCTAAATGTGCTTTAGTTAAATCATTTAAAGCCATTTTCACAACAATGGTTCTATCTTCAGGTTTCATTTTACTAATGTTTTGTAATTGATACAAAGCTGCATCGGTATGAATATCACCAAAGACCTTTAGCATTTTTTTTACTTCTCCTCCCTCAATAAAATTTTTAATAGTAATTGCCGATTTAACAACTGGAATTAAATTATTTACTGATTCGTTGATACTCATAATTATCACTAATGGTTTTTCAGTCACTAATGGTTCTTCAGTACATTTTATACTAAACCGACAGTTAAAAAACTCATAAAGCTTACGGTACAAGGTAAATTAGGCTATTTAACTAGCAAAATTTTCTGAAGACGAATTCTTTCCCCTGCTCTCTGCTCCCTGCTCCCTTTGCCAAAGTGTTTATTTAGCATAACAAGTACGGAATAACATTTTTTTTCAGCTAACAATATGCGAATTTTCATAGAAAAGTTGGATTGCTGGTGATAATACAATATTCTCGTCATCAAATATCTCCACAAAAGCCACAAAAATTTTTACTTTACATCATTGAGCCCAAATTGTTAAGCTTGGCTATAACAGGAGTGTCCAGCAGCCAAGATGAAAGATCTAAATTCTATTCTAGCAGCATTCGGAGACAGTCAACACAACGATCAACAAGTATTTCTTGCTACTGTTGTCAATGTTCAAGGCTCTACCTATCGCCAACCTGGTGCGCGGATGCTGATCACATCAACTGGTAAAATGGTAGGAACCATTAGCGGTGGTTGCTTGGAAAATGATGTATTTGAGCATACTCGCGTCTCAATGCCAGACGGAAAACCCATAGTCGTCACTTATGATACCACTGCTGATGAAGACATTATCTGGGGATTTGGCCTGGGTTGTAACGGTGTGGTAAACGTCTTGATTGAGCTTCTAAATCAAAGTAATCCCCTTAATCCCTTAGCTTTTATTAATCAATGTTTCCACAACCAGCAACCAGGTATTATTGCCACTGTTATTGCTGTAGAAGGTAAGGTTAATGTTCAGGTTGGGGCGCGTTTAATCCTGCAATCAAATAATCGTGTAAATACTGATATTAAAGACGAATATTTGACTGCTGCTTTGCTCAAAGATGCTCAAGCTGCTCTGGAAAATCAACATTCAAGTTTCCATCAATACCAATTAGCAGTCGGTAAAGTAGATATTTTTATCGAGTTTATTAAACCCCCGCCACACCTAATAATTTTTGGTGCAGGTCGTGATAGTCTACCTGTAGCAGAGTTTGCTAAAGCCTTAGGTTGGCGAGTCACTATTGTTGATTGTCGAGGGAGTGAGGTAACTCAAGAGCGTTTTGTCATGGCTGATCAGGTGATTCTCACCCGCAGGGAAATTTTAGACAAGCAAATATCTATTGATGATGACACCATTGCTGTGGTAATGACTCATAACTACCTCGATGATTTAGAAATTTTGAAAGTGCTAATCCCTGCTGCAATCAGCTATCTGGGTTGTTTGGGTTCAAAGCAACGCACTGCCAAGTTACTGCAAGATTTACGTGCAGCAGGAGTAGCATGTACACCCATACAGCTAGAAAAGTTATATACTCCTGTTGGTATTGATATTGGTGCAGATTCACCAGAAGCGATCGCATTATCCATCATTGCTGAGATTCAAGCCGTGTTAGCAAACCGTGGTGGTGGCTTTTTAAAACACCGCATGGAACCAATTCACGAACGAACTCAAGTCAAGGAAATCCCAATTGATAAACTATAAAATTTGTGGAAGTTTGACTCTTGATTCTTTGAATTATGAAATGAAAATAACCCATTCACAGCTAAAACCAACTGAATCAAATATTGCTATTATTATCCTAGCAGCAGGTGCATCAACCCGCATGGGTAAACCTAAACAACTCTTACCCTATCAGGGATGCAGCTTACTTCGCCATACCATAGAGAAGGCAATGGCTTCAGTCTGCAAGCCTGTAGTGGTGGTTTTAGGAGCAAATGCCCAACAGATATATTCTGAAGTTAACCAACCTTCTGTAACGGTAGTTGAAAACCCAGATTGGAATTTGGGAATGGGTTCCTCAATTCGTAGCGGAATTCTATCCCTTGGAAGTTGTTATGAAACCATAGACGCAGCAGTAATTACTGTTTGTGACCAGCCGTTTATTTCTCCTGAAATTATTAATCATCTAGTTGCAGCCTATCATGCTACGGGAAAACCCATCGTTGCTTGCCAATATGCAGATACATTAGGTGTACCTGTTTTGTTTAAACATAGATTTTTCTCTGAACTAGCAACCTTAGATGAGACCGTGGGGGCAAAAAAAATAATTAACAAATACTACAACGAAGTATTTAGTATTTCTTTTCCATTAGGTGTAATTGACATTGATACACCAAGAGATTACCAGAAGTTAGAGAAAAACCAAGAGGGGCAAGAGCTCCGGAGTTTTATTTGACAAAAAAACAAGACCTCCTAGGTTTACATCTCAAATACAAACCCTATAGTAGAGTGCGTTAATAACGCACCTTACTGGTATAGTTATGGCGTAAGTCCTGTTAGTTACAAGCCCGATCCCCTTGTGGATGAGGCTGTTGACTGTTCAATATAAAAAGAGTATAAAACTCATAGCTAAAGGCAAAAATGGAGCAAATACACTCAGAAATTGACGCAATTCGCCAGAGCATTGCCGCACTACGTGCTGAACGTGATACCCTAACCCGCCAGGAAATCATCCTAGAAGACCAGTCCCCAGAAGCGATCGCTCAAGCCTACCGTCGTCAAGCCAGTGAAAACGCCCAACGATCGGTAGAGATACTAGGAATCGATAATGCGATCGCAGCCTTAGAAGCCCAGTTGCAACAAAAACAGCAGCAGTTACAGCCAGCACTTACTATCAGTCAACCCCTAACCCTAGAAGACCAAATAGAACAAGCCACACAACAAGCTTATGACCACGCTGAACGGATTAATGAACTGGCAGCGGAACTAGCAGAAGAACTCAAAGCCCTAAAAGCGATCGCTCATGACCTGAGTCCCATTTATTGGAAGTTGTATCATCGACCCTTTGTTACTGGATTCAGAAGTACCTCAGTTCCCTACCTTCGTTCCGATCACGATGTTTTGAGGATTACCAAACTAGTCATTTAAATCTAGTAATTTAAATTAGTAATTAAAACGGATAAACTAATCTTAGGTTATCCGTTTATCCGTGTTTAAACATCCAGGTTTATCTAGTTTACCATTACCCCCCACTAACTTTAGCTTTGTAGCCCAGTTTAATCATTATTTGCACTAGTTTATCAGTATGATTCCCTTGAATTTCAATAGTATTATCTTTAACTGTACCACCACTACCACATTGGCCTTTCAGCTGTTTAAGTAACTTGGTTAAGGTTTCTGGTGATGATTGAAATCCACTAATTACTGTAACGGTTTTTCCCTTACGTCCTTTCCGTGATGCCTGTATCCGCAAATCTTGTTGATTTGGGGGAAGTTCCTGAATCCCTCGTTCAACTGCAGCGTCATTGCTAGTGCCAAATTCCTGGTAGGCAATTCGATTGCCAGAGGTTTTGGCGTCAGAAGCATTACGTTTTGATTTTGATGAAGCCATTGGTTCAATCTAGTATCAATCTATTTACAAGTCCGGTTAATCACTTACCAAATAGTGGCTCGATTTTTGGGTCAGGGTAATCGGTAATCATAAACTAGCAATTACCAACTACCCATTACCAATTACCCATTACTAATTACCCATTACCCATTATCCTATCCCGGAAAGGAATGGTTCTGGATGTCCATGTTCAGGAATACAATCGATTTCGATCTGGAATGTCCCTTCAAATCCAGTGTCTTGCACTTGAAATTCCCAGGCACCATCCACTTCTTTCATCTTATCAGCGGGATTGACGGTAAAATCTGGCTGAGCAAATTTTTCATCGGTATGGAGGTAGAGTTCTATAGGTGTCTTGGCAATCAGAACCTGAATATAGTATTGTTTGCGGAAGATGACATTGTCAGAGAAACCAAGACCTAACAAATCCCGCTCACCGACGTAAAAGTCCAGCCGTAAGACCATGTCTTTCTCTTGTGCTGGGATGCTCTCATCCTCTAGAATTGATATGGTATTCAGGTAGCCTTCCCAGATCAGATTTTTGCCATCAGCCCAACCAAATGCTGGGTTTTCGTCGGTCAAATCCTCTTTAATAAACGGACCATAGCAGTTTTCCGCAGCCTCACTCTGGTGGAACAGTTCAAAATCCAGCAGACGGGGTTTAATGGATACTCCCAGAAAGAACTCACTTTTGCCAAACCAATCCTTACCCCGAGTGATTTGGCCGTTGACAAAACGTAAACGCGATCGCACATCCCCAAAGAAAAAGCGCGTTGCTACTTCAAATGCTTCCCGGGAAGTAATCACGGAGTCGAAACCACCGTGGGATTTGTGGATAAAGGTACGGGGTGCCCCAGGAATTTGGGCAGAGAATTGCTTAACTAAGCCATGCTAGGTGGTGCAAAGGTTTTGGGGATTCTTGGTGCTTTGATTGTTCCGCCTTGGGTAGCTGGTGCAGCTCTGGTACTAGAAAATTTGTACTTGAAGCCGAAACTGGAGGCGGAACAAAATGCTGCTACTATCTCGGCAGCTTCTGAGCCAGATACCTCAAATGCTCTTTCTTTCAACGGATAGTATGGTCACTATACATTGAGAGATCAGCAATTAGCAATTAGCTTTCAGCAATTAGCTTTCAGCAATCAGCTTTCAGCAATTAGCTTTGAGCTATCAGCTTTGAGCTATCAGCTTTGAGCTATCAGCTTTGAGCTATCAGCTTTGAGCTATCAGCCATTGGCCTATGGCCACGCTACTTGAGGTGCTTTTGAATAAAATAAGCTGACGGCTGACGGCTGACGGCTGACGGCTGAATGCTTACCACACCGCAGATAGAGCATTGTAAAGGACGCAGCATTTCACAGCGGTCTACTCGTCCAAAACCTTTACGAGTCTTTCCTTTGTGTCCGGGCTGTCCTCCAGGTTTTCTTTTAGCTGAAGTGTTGGATTCAGCAGACGAGTGAAGGTTTCTTTTCGGACTTTTTGAGCAAGTCACTTGATGGCGGTTTGGATGAAGTCTGACTATCGAGGTCTCGGCTGATCACGAGTCGTTCGATTTCGAGGGTGAGCTTCTTGACGCTTAGCCTGCTGTTGCTGATGCTGCTTCCAAAGTTCCAATATAATCTCTACCAGTTCTTCTTATGATAACTGGTCGTATTGAGCCATTTTATGGGAAAGTCCGAAGCTACACATTCTTTTAGTAATTTTGCGACCCCACCCCAAGCTTTGTCAATCCCCTACCTGAATCCTTACTTTGGTTCAACAAATCCATAAACATCCTCTCCACTCATAACTATGGTGTACTACTGCTGTAGGTCTTTCTCCTATAGGAACCCAGATTTTTCTGATAATTGGCTTTAATCCGACTCTGTGTTCATCAAAAAACCAGACCTCTATCTGAGCAAAGGCCGTAGGCCACGCTACGCGATCGGAAAATTGTGCTCGTAATTGTTGGACTGTTATCGGTATCTTTTTTTCAGTTCACCATTACTCAGATGGTCAGCTAAATAAGCTTTTTTGGGCATTTTAATTCTGATTTTGTATTGAGTCTATTATAACCGGATTTGGTATTAATCAGGGTTTAAAGGATTCTTACAGCAGCTCAAGTGGTCTTACCGTACGTTTTCGTACCGAAACTACCGATCGCCCATTACTTATTACTTGATTAATAATCCTCCCCAAGCAAGTAATAGAGAAAAAAAGATCGCAGCGATCGCCTGTCTACTTAACAGCAATAAGGCAAATCGAAGAGACTGTTCTCGCGTAATAGTTAACAGAGTAACTAAACAAGGTAGCAATACTCCTGCTAGATACACCCCAGTCAAAACCTGCAATGGAGTTAACATAGCCAAGGTTTCTGGTTCGGCAAATAATAGCAGTCCATCTTTGCGAATAGAAGCTAAAACAATAGGCAATGAGGCTTCAGGGGGTAAATTAAACCATCCCATCAAAGGGTTAATAATATTGGCTAAAAATGCGATTGTTCCTAACCAATTCAACACAGAAGCAATAACGGTAATAACTAAAAAGATGGGAATTGCATTGAACAAAAATTGATTAATAGTTGACTTAGCTTCGCGCCAAATTACTGACGAATGAGGAAATTCTAAAAATGCTCTTCCTTCGATTACTAGGGGATTCTGATTCGATTTAGCTGTAGGGGAAGAAATGATATAGGTATATATCAAGGTGGTTGCGGTTAGATACAGCAGGTAAGGAATTATCAAGTAAGGTAACTTAGCAGCACTAAAGACCCCTAAAGTTGCGCCAAACTGATAAGAACAAGCCGAACCAAAAGCGATCGCGGAAATACAAGTTCCCCTAGAACAACTAGAACAGGCACGGGTGCTAATCACCGCAGGAACATTACACCCCATACCCATAATTACTCGCACTAAATCCCGTCCCGATAACCCAAACGGACGGAGTAAAGGATTGAGAGCAATGGTAATTCGTTCTATTAACCCACTAGCTTTATATGCGCCCAAGAATAGGGCATAGAGAATTACTGTGGGCATCGCCCAAATAAACAGCAACGGACTCATAGTTATCAGTCCATACTGACCTATCAGTATTTCTCTTAACCAGATTGGGAGTTGGGATAAAGGTTTAATAACAGGAGCGATCGCACTTTGTACTATAGGATCTGCTAAAGTCGCAAAGGAGTTAGCACCCCAGACAGCAATAATCGCAGGAATAAGTAATAGGGCGATCGCCAATAACCAGCCTAGTCGAGGATGTTCTAACAGTGTCGGGTGAGGTTCAATATACCAGCCAGCCCTTGTAGGAATCCATTGCGCGGGAAAAGGATGAGGTTCTTGCAGAGAAGCCAAAATATAGTCTTTTTGTTCTATTGTCAGGTGGCGAGCATCTACAGTGACAATGCTCAAGTTAGAAGTTTCTCTCCATTCCCGAACCACTTGTTGAGTATGAACCGTCGATAATACCTTATCCCAGAAAGTAATCACCACAATGCCCCGTTTATCTGCTACTAAAGGCAGTATATCGGCTAAATCTCGATCTACGTCGGTCGCCTTGACTATCAGTAGCACGGTGTCATTTTCTTCTAGCTTTCTTAAAGCTTTCTTAGTAGTTACGCTGTCGGAACGATAGAGAATTCCTGGAGTATCGATAAAGGTATAGGCTTCAGATTGATAAGTGTCACAAGTCACTGTAGAACCACGAAAATTGGCACTATAGGGAGTCTGTCCTGTAAGAGCCGCAATTAGTTGGGACTTGCCCGTACTCTCTTTACCAATAACCACAATACAATCGCGCTCTAATTTTGACGGCGTAAAAATATTCACTTTACTTTTCAACAAACACAATCGTTATTACAGCAAGAAAGGTCATCTAGAAACAAACCTTCTCGGCGATAGGCTTCCAAGGTCGTTGTATCGATTCCCAGACGTTGAGCGATCGCATTACCGACTACAGCAAATCGCTGCCGAAATTTATAAATGAAACAAAAAATTAGATTGCCGTGACGCACCGAAGGACCGACGACAAATAATCCTGGAGTTAGGGTAGACTCATCTTCTTCAGTCAGGGCTGCATAGCCATTTGACCAGTCAAATAGAGGTGCGATTTGTTTTAAACTGCTGTTAAATCCCGTACAGAGAATTGGCGGTGTGGAACTAAACCACTGTTCGTACTCGCTCTCCACCACATATCCTTTTTTTACTGCTTTGACTGCTTCAATGTTCTGTTCTCCAATTAGTTCGACCCGACCCATAGAATAAGCTCTTTCTAAACGTTTTAGACTATAAGGAGACAGAGAAACACTAGGATCTGAGTCTAAGTTTGACCAGCTACTCTGGCGATCGATTAACTTTACTTTTTTCCCTAATGCTGCCAAATTTGACGCTGCATCTACACCGCTTTCATAGCCTCCCACAACTACAAATTCTTTCCCCTTAAGCTCTGTCCAAGAACGTATTTGGGAATTATGAATGCAGAATTCTGCTCCTGGAAACGGATTAAGATTGGGATATTGAAACTCTCCTGCTGCCCAAATCACAAACTGCGATCTCAGCGAAGCTGAGGCACTGCGTGAACGCAACTCGCCTTTAGAAGTTTCCAAGACAAAGCCTTTGCCTTGAGGTAAAGCTGCAATAGTTTTCACATTTGTCTCGGTTTTTATAGGTAGTTGAAAATGCTCTGCTACAGTCTCCAAATATAGGGCATATTCTTTCCCCGAAAGATGTTCCTTTCTGAAACTGAGGGCAGGAGAAGTATTTAAAACTACTGCGTTGAGATCCAGCAATCCAAAACCATGACTGGGAAACGACGGCGTAATGAATCGCATTTCTTCAGGCCAACGCCTAAAAGAAGCCCCTAGTTGATGTCGTTCTAAAATGACAAAGTTTTCAATTCCTAAATCTTTTAAGACTACTCCACAGCCAATTCCAGCAGCCCCAGCCCCCACAATTACAACTTCAAAACGATCGTTAGTTTTGTTCACCAGCAGACAATCTCGAATAGATACTTTATGACAATTATAATCATTCTATAAAAAAACGCTAGCTTTCTAACAAACAATATTGGTGAGGCAGTGGTAAACCATGATTGACATCCTCCCACCGCTAAACTCCTTACGTCGCTATAGGGCGTTGCGAGAGCAAATGGATAAAAAACAACCCTGGACGTATAATTAGAATAATCAAACTAAATACTCCAGAACTGAACTAAGCGTATAAGTGGACTTATATCAAATCCGTTTGTCAAAACCCTTTTATAAAAATCGACCAAATCTTTGTATGCCACGAATCTATGGCTATGCAGATAAGGGGGGTTTGGGAACAGGATTTGGTATGAGACGGGTATTGCTATATGCGTTCGCGTAGCGGATCGTACCGAGCATCGCCTTTTCTATTCTGCTGCCAACGGCACCTTTTACACCTCTCCTGGGTCAATCCCCAGCTGTCGCAGACGTTCTGCTAATCTCGCTGCCTGCTGTTGAGCCAATTCCTTTTCCTGGCGTTCGAGTTGAGCTTCTTGTTCAGCCTCCTGCAATTGCTGCTGAGTCTGCTGCAACTGGTGCTGAGTCTGCCGCAACTGGTGCTGAGTCTGTTGAGCCTGTTCAGAGCCTGTGGGAATCCAGTTCCCTAATTCATCATACCAGCGTAACCATCCTCCATTCACCTCTTGGTATGACCCAGACCATACTCCTAGGCCCAGCCCTAATTCTGGCAGCCAGAATCTGTCGGTGTCCAAGCTTACCTGTTGATAGTTTAACCCTTTCAACTCAAAAATTCTTAACTCATTGGTATATCGGCTAAACACCAGATAATAAGGAATACGAAGGATACGTTCATAAACCTCCCACTTAGTCGGCGGTTGATCGATATCCCGTAGGGTTTGCCCTAAATCTTCTGATTCCGTCGTTGGAGAGAGCAACTCCACTACGATAAATGGACTGACCCCTTCCTGCCACATCACATAACTCAATCGTAAGTCTCGCTGTTCATAAAACCGAGACACCCCAACTACCCCAAACCAGTCCGGTCGTTTGTACCATTGAGGATGACGAACATCATAGTACAGATTCAAGTCAGTCCCCACAAAGATCTGATCCCTTGGGTAACTCGGTGGAGAGAATGTCTCCCGTAATAGCTGAGGTTGAAAATCATGAAACTCGTCTGGCAAACCTGGTTCCTCTGGATCTTCACTAGGGAGATCATACATCGTCGGTAGGGTTTCCTTGGCCGGACGAGGGGGGTCAGTTTGGTGAATGACTATCGACGTCTGTGGGAAACCAATGTTTTTGGGGTACTGAGTACCATCTACGCGACCTTAGATGACCTCAAGAAAACTCAAGGAAGACTGGTCATTATTAGTAGCGTAAAAAGTTACCTTGCCTTGAGTGGTGATTCTCCCTATAGTATGAGTAAATTTGCTATCCGGGCTTTGTGTGAGTCGTTGTCTCAGGAGTTGGCTCCCCATGGGGTGTCGGTGACACACATTTGTCCAGGGTACGTTGCTACTGAAATTCGTCAGCTAGACAATCAGGGAATTTGGCATTCAGACTGGCAGGATCCTATTTCCCCCAGGCTTATTATTTCTGCTGAGGAAACTGCCAAACAAATTGTTAAAGCTATTTCCCGACGACAACGGGAACAGGTAATAACAAACTACGGCAAGCTGATTGTCCTGATCAAACGTCACATGCCTTGGTTGCTCTCATTGCTGATTTCAAAATTCAAAATCAAGGTAGCTTCTAAGCCTTCACCAATTAAGCACTAATATTTTTTACTATAGCAATTATCAGCGACGTTTGGGCGTTGCTGAATTAAGGAATGAATACGCGATTATCTGATTTTATTACAGCCCCCTAAATCCCTCGCTTGGGGGGCTAGGGGGGCGAAAGCATACCCAAAATCAGCAACGCCTTTTCCAGAAAGTTGTCTCCGACTACCTGTTTTTGCACTTAGCCATACCTTTAGCAACCTGAAACTAATTACCAGATCCCTTTTTATGGCTATAAAAAACTGTTTTAAACTCTAAAAAATCGCTATTTGGACTATAAAGCGTATAAGTAGCCTTTCCTGGTTCTTTGCCTACATTTCCTACACCAACAACTCTTCTTTTGGGTGCAGTAATAGTTTCCACGGGTTGCTGGCTATCTAAAGTCATCACCGAACTATTTACCGAACCTCCTTGTAGTTGATATTCAAATACTTGACCCGAACGACCACAAAAGAGATGATTTGCCTGGACTCTTTGCAAGCGGTCTAGCATTTTCCAGGGTAGGGTTTCGGGGGTTAACTCATCGCTGACGCTAACAGTGCTACCGTGAATTAACAAACAATCTAATTCAAAGAAGCCAAAATGACAGTTGCGTAACCACTGTACGGTTTCGCGAGATACAGAATCCCAAAGAAGTTTAGCAGTTTCTTTACCAAAGCGCTA
>NZ_JAAHHU010000160.1:0-12275 GCF_010672095.1 Moorena sp. SIO3I6
GTAGAATACAGGTAACATTGTCAATAGGTAGGTCTTGTTGAACAAAAGAGACCTATCTTTTTTTTAGCACAAAATGGTGAAAGCTTTACATTTAAAGCTTTTCAGGCTATTTCGTCACCCCTTCAGCTACCGCTGACAATTATCCTAGGAACAATTTTGGCAGTACTGTTGCTTGGAGGTAGGTTAGAATTCTGGGAAGCAGCAGCCTTGGCAACAATTCTGGCTCCCACTGATGCGGCTTTAGGACAAGCGGTGGTCAGCAGTTCTCGTGTTCCGATTTGTATTCGTCAATCCCTCAATGTTGAAAGTGGTTTGAATGATGGTATTTGCTTACCAATTCTATTAATTTTCCTCTCCTTAGCTGGAACAATGGAAGGAACGGGAACAGCAAGCTTTTGGTTTCGCTTTGCTGCGATGCAAGTGATTCTAGGGCCAATCGTTGGGGTAGCAGTTGGCTATATTGGCGGTTGGTTGGTGTCACAGAGTGTTCGCCGCAAGTGGATTACTCATAGTTTTGAAGATTTATCGGTATTAGGACTGTCCTTATGCGCTTATGCGATCGCAGAATTAGTGGGGGGCAATGGTTTTATTGCCGCCTTTTGTGCTGGCTTAACCCTAGGGAATACAGCTCCATCAATTTGTGATTGTTTATATGAGTTTGGAGAAGCAGAGGGACAGTTGCTGGTGCTGCTGATTTTTATGATTTATGGGTCAATGATGGTGTTTCCTGCTCTGGATGAGGTGAATTGGCAGATGGGATTGTACGCCGTTGCTACTCTGACCATTGCTCGGATGGTAGGGGTTGCTATTAGCGTGATTGGTATGAAGTTGCGTTGGTATACTATCTTATTTCTGGGCTGGTTTGGACCGAGGGGAGTGGCTTCAATATTGTATGGTTTACTAATTTTAGAGGGGGATGGAATTCAGGGTAGTGAAGTGATGTTTAGCACTATGGTAGTAACTGTGTTGATCAGTGTGTTTGCTCATGGTTTAACGGCTTTTCCAGGAGCTAACTGGTATGGTAAGCACATGGCAAGATTTAAAGCTACCCATGACATGCCAGAATTGATGCCACGGTCGGAAATGCCTGTTCGTTTGTCTTGGCGTAAATGATAGGGAGTAGGGAGTAGGGAGTAGGGAGTAGGGAGTCGGGAGTAGGCAAGCTAGCAATAGTTTTGGAACTTTGCAAGAGGTCTTCTGAGTAGACTAGTAATCCTAACAGTAGCCGAAGTTATTGTAGCCCTTGAGAAGCACCGAAAATCAGCTAAATAACGTTAAACATTATTTGGAACAGGATAAAGATTATTCAACCAAATAACCTTCAACCTTCAACCAAATAACCTTCAACCAAATAACCTTCAACTTGCTAACCTCCAACCTCACAACCTTCAACCTTGAAAATCAAACATAATTCTAGATTATAACACAAAATTACTAGCATCATGGAGCTCAACAACATCAACATCTTCGAGAACCAGAAATATCTGACTTCCATCTGAATTAGTATTTAAAGAAGGAAACGAAAAATCGTGTTCTAATTCCCTGAAAACCCCTTGATAATTGCTGGCATCCGAGCCATCTTTGTTAAACAAAACAACAGCACTATTGTCCTGTGAACCAAAACTCAGAAAGCCCCGATTAATCGCATCTGCATAATTAGCAACTGTAATTCCGTTATTATTAAATAACTCAGTAAGAACAATTTTGTCACTTCCCACTTCAAAGTCGGTGATCTGATCGCCAGCATCTCGGTGTGAAGTGTAGACAAACTGATCATTACCACCACCACCAGTGAGCAAATCTCGAGCTTGGAAACCAGTGATAATGTCATTGTTATCAGTACCAGTCAGCTGATCACTACCTGCGGTGCCATTGATAATAGTTGGCTCAGGTAAGGTAAAGCGAGCCAAAATTGGGTCATGGTCGCTAGCTTGGTCAGCAAACTCACTGTTGACGTGGACAATGTCATACTCAGCACGAGCATTAACTAGGTTATCACTGACTAAAATGTGGTCAAGTGCCTGAGAGTTCCCTTCAAAAATAAATGTGTAACGCTCATCCTCTGGTAACGTTTCCGTCAGATTGGTCAGCACTGAATTGTGAGCTCCCTTAAGAGTTTCCAGTGGTTTTTCAAAATCAAACGTATTGAAGTCTCCGAGCACTACCACATTGGCATCAGGGTCATTAGTCAGAATGGTATCGACGAAATCGTTAAGGATTTGAGCTTGTTGATTCCGTTTCTCCTCCTGACCGTTGTGTGGTGGTTGATTCTCACCAAAGAGAGGGTCACTACCACCCTTGGAAGAGAAGTGATTATTAATAACAGAGATGGTTTCACCGTTAAACTCAAACTCCGTCAACAAAGACTTGCGGGTATTATCGAAAGCCGTCTCACCAACACCAATACGTTGAGCAGAATCAGTGTTGATGGTAACTCGGTTAGGGTTGTAGAGGTAACCGACGCGGATATTACCACCAGGTTGACCCCCATCCTGACCGTCCACAGGGGGGATATCAAAGAAGGAGTACTGAGGTCCACCAGTAGCAACTATGGCATTAATCAGAGTTTCGTAGGTTTCCCTAGCATCCACATTACCATTGTCTATAGTTCCGTTATTGTCTTGAACCTCTTGCAGAGCAATGATATCCGGGGATTGGAGATTATTGATAACTTGAAATGCGATCGCATTAAATTTACCATCACCGATATCATCATCCCCATCTTGACTATTGGGGTCGAGGTTTTCGACATTGAAGCTAGCAATCGTAACTTGATTTGCACTACTGACTAAATTCGTTATCTCTGGGGTTAGGTTACCGGATGTAGCACGAATTGGTTCAGTAGACTGGAGTTCAAAGTTACCGAAACTGTAGCTAAGTACCCCTGTTACAGTACCGAGCTCGTCACCGACATTAACTATAGGAGAGGTGCCATTCAATAGAGTGTCATCAATCTGAATTCGTTCTGGATTGAAGTCACCGTCACTAATGGTAATGCCACCACGATTATTAACACCAGTAGGATTGACATCACCTGGAACCGTCCAAATTTCACCAAACCTATTAGTGGGAGCAACCGCTACAGCATTATTGATTTGCACCCGCATCCCTTCTAGGCTTTCGTAAAAGTCGATGCTATCAGTAGCTTCATTGAAGTCAGTTAAACCATCATCATCAATAATTTCTGTAGGTACTGTACGGTCTTCACCGATAACCACTGCAGTAGGTAAAGGGTTGTTCGATGATAAGACCCTAATATTAGTCAGGTTAGTAATTTCAGTCAGGGTTAAGTCATCGGAACGGTTACTACGCCGAAATTCTTGGACATCACCACTCACTTGCACCTCGTCACGGATTTTGACCGTAGGAGTAGAATTAGTAAAGACAAAAATTCCATCTGAGGTGGCATCATTATTATCTCCATAAGGGTCTTGTAGGTAGAAGCCGTTGCTCGCTACCCCAGTCACAATACCTGTAGTGGTGACAGACTGACCAACAAATGGTGAGATATGACCTTCACCTTGGATGTCGTATATGGGACGTATGATTCGATTTGTCATATACCTACGTTTCTCTTTAGCACTCACTAGTAATTTCAGGTTTTTGTCTTGGTTTTAAAACCAACGAATCTTTAGCTATTAACTATCAGCTGTCAGCGGTCACCTATCAGCTATCAGCGAATGTATGCAATCCCTGATCAATAAATAGAGTCGAAACTTTATATAGTCTGTAGAGATGTTATGTATAAGGTCTCTACAGAGGCTTTTTTTCGTGAGCAATGCTTGATTTAATTACCTATATTGCTTCTATTCTGTTTTATTTATTAAAATAAAATGCAATAATAAATATTAACTATCAAAAAATAAAGTAAGCAGCTACTTATGATGTTACTTGATATTAGTTAATATTTGGTGATTATTTTGTTTGTTTACTAGATTTTTATTTATCTAGCAAGACTTTGAAAAAAATTAATTGAATCAGGAAGAGATAGCAGTTGACAAGTTACTTTGAAATGGTTATACAGATACACTCTAGCTGTAATAATTCAGGGATCAGCTTCTAAACAGTCAGCTTTTAAATCAAGCGATGCAGCGCGGTCTTGGGGGTTTCCCCCACTCGCTATTGCATCAAGACAGACAAACATAGGCATTTAGCCCTGGGACGAGTACATGAGTGATTATGGAAAACCCTCAAGAAGCTGAACGCTGACCCCTTAATGCTTACAGTTGGTATCAATCAGATAGACTCTTTCCAAACCTCTCCAACAGTTCCTCACGGGACAAGTTGGACAGGTTAAGCAACACTTGAGTACGCTCTGTGATCGGCAACTGCATCAAAGGCTCAATTGTCCGGGATAATTCGAGATCAACACGGCCAAACCGCCCTGCCAGTAGATTCTCTACCATCAGGCGCTGTCCCTCTAAATTGCCTTGTTCCCGGCCTTGTTCCCGGCCTTGTTCCCGGCCTTGTTCCCGGCCTTGTTCCCGGCCTTGTTCCCGGCCTTGTTCCCGGCCTTGTTCCCGGCCTTGTTCTAAGGTTTCTTCTCGCCAACGCAAATAAGCTGGTGATAAATTCATAATTAACTCCCTGTCGTCTTCAGTTAAATCTTCACTTTCTTCTATTTTGATGCGCCAGTTGGCCAGAATCTCTAAGATGTTGCCCCGTAAAGGGTGTCCAACTGGCAGTGCCACCAATTCCTTAATGGCTTGCTCCTGAGTGCGATTGCGTCCCAAAAGTCTCAACCAGAGGGTTTCTTCCGTAACCGGTAGCTGGTTAATGGCCACCAGGGCTGTCTTGAACAACTCAGGCAAAAAATAGACTCCTTCCACCCAATTCCCTGAATCATCAAGTTTGGCGGCAAAACATTAGAGTCGATGCCCGGTATTACCCGGGGCACCTCTCCTTCAAATCCGTACGTGCGACTTTCGCCGCATACGGCTCCTAGATATCCTGGTCTTTCGACCTGCTCCCGTGAATATATTGGTGACAACTTTGGTGAACAGCCATGAGGTTGTTTTTCTTCCAGTTGTGATGATTCCCATCAATGTGGTGCAGGTGGATCCTTTCCTCATCGGTGAATTTCAATCCGCAATATCCACAGGAATGGTTTTGCTTCTTCAAGGCTTTGGCGGTAGCATCGGAGTAGAGCTGTGAGTTTCTCTGACTCCAATAGACTAAGTCTCCATCATAAGGGGACTTAGTCCCTTTCACCATTACGTGTTTATTCTGTTCATACCCAACTGCGGGGAATCCTTTCTTGCATAATTCACTGGCCTGATACCTATCCACCTTCTTTTCGCTACGGAACTTCCGGTGGGCAGTGTTATTCATAAACCATAAACTATCTCGGGAACTGCTCATATCGCAGTATTTGTGGTAATTCCTCCATCCACGTACGATGGGGGCTAACTTCTTTGCCTTGATTTTTGCACCATAATTCGAACTGTTGACTATGGCCTTGATTTTCCTACGGATAGCTCTATGATTCTCCATTGAAGGAGTACATTGGAACTTTCCATTTTGTTTGACACGCATGTGCCACCCAAGGAAGTCGAATCCATCCGTCGTTTTGGTTATCTTGGTCTTTTCTTCACTAATTTCCATTTCTCGTTCGGCTAAAAAGGCTTTGATTTTGTTTAGAACCTTTTCAGCGTCGTCTTTTGGCTTGAGGAATATGACCATATCATCCGCGTATCGGACACTAGGGTGAATATCCTCTATTCCGTCAAGTGCGATGTTGGCTAAAAGTGGGCTGACTACTCCTCCCTGTGGGGTTCCTTGCTCAGGAAATTTCAGGTCAACTCCGGCCTTAAGACACCGGAATATCCCAGTCTTCAAACTTGCTGGCGCAATTAACCTGTCCATTATGGACTTGTGGGAGATGCGGTCAAAACACTTCTTAATGTCCAACTCTATGACTCTCTTGGTGATGCCTTTAGCTCGTGTACTCAGGTTCTGAAACACGTATTTCTGGGCATCGTGGGCACTTCTACCGGTTCTGAACCCGTAGCTGCGGGCGTGGAACGTGGCTTCATGTGCTGGTTCGAGGGCAAACTTGGCTAAACATTGCCATGCTCTATCTGCGATTGTTGGTATCTTGAGTATCCTAATTTTCCCGTTTTTCTTGGGAATCGGGATTTCTCGTAAACCGGAATGGTACCAGTTCAACGCGTTTCCTTTCATAATCTCAAGTATTTCTAACCTTTCCTCGTAGTTCAGTGCAGTCTTTCCGTCGATACCGGCGGTTTTCTTGCCCTGATTGAGCTGTGTCACTTGACGGATGGCCAAAAGCTGTGCTGATCGAGATTTCAGAATCAGTTTCTGTAGAGACCGAGCTTTCCTCAAGTCACCAGCTTGAACCGCTTTATACACGCGCCTCTGTAGGCGGAAGAGGGTTTTACGGAATTGCTTCCAGTTTTGTCCCTTCCAGAGGTCACTAGATTTTGGTCTGTGTCTACCCATACTCTCCTAAGGTTTGTGTATTCTGAATACCCGTGCCCAGTTTTGAGCACATCTTACCCGATGGTGGGGATTAGGCTTGGCATAGCTTACCGAAGTTACGACCGTTCTTCAGACCCTTGTGTTTTGCCATCGTTTTTACTCGTTCCATCTTCCAGATTATTTTGATGATTTAGGGCAGTCCACTTTGCCTATCCTCTCCTCGGAGTTTGCGGTTACTTGAATGCGATGCCGTGAGAAATGCGAGGATGAAGTCCACATTTGTTGTTCAGATTGTGGCTTACCTATTAGACACTTTTCTAGAACTTGTTTACCCATGTCATCTCCCCATTAGCGGCAGTGTGGTTAATCTGATTCACCTCTGATTCCGCCCTGTTGCCAGCTTCACTCTGATGAAATGCCGTTCATCTCAGTGTGGCCAGATAGGGAGTCACTTGTCTCCTCAAGGGGTGGGTTTTCACCACCATCCGGAAGATAGTTAGGATTTTCGGGATTTTCCCGCGAATCCCCTAGCTCATACCCCTCTAGTCTCTAGAGGCTCCTAGCTAGAACGAGCCGCACCATTCAATAGGTTGCTTGAACAAGAAGGAGACAGAATCCATAAACAGGGCAAGTCAGTTTCACTGACAGAATTTTTCTCTCGTCGTGCCTGGCGCTGCAGCTCACCGTAGAGGGCAAACAACTTCAGCAGACAATTACGCACCGCCATGATCCCGATGGCATTCCGGAACGGTTCTAACAAACAGGCAGTTGATACCATCTGACCGAGCAATCCTAAAACCTGGGGTGGTGTGGAGACCGAAGGTGTTGGTAGAAACCAAATATCCACTTGGCGTACTTCACTGGTTACTTCGCGGCTGATTTGCACCTCACCGTGAGGTGTTAACAACTCCGTTAAATACTGTTTCGCAAATTGGTCGTGTGGCTGTCGGGTCATTCATCCTAATTGTTTGGGGATAGTATTAGTAGCCTTTCATCGATCAACTGGCTAAAAACAGATCCCATGGATCTTGACTTTTTGACCAAGACCTGAAACAGCATTTTGTGTCAAGTCTTGCCAACAGCTGTCATACTGAAATGGCACTAAACCTTAGAAGCACTCTGGGCGCTCCCCTTAGAATAGAAAAAACTCCGCACAGTGCTCGAAGCCAGGTAATTAGTCATGACAGTAGCCACCACACCTGTTGATACCAGTCCAATTGTGCTGAGGATGCCCCCAGCACTGGCTATGGATGATGACCAGTTTTTTGAATTTTGTCAGATTAACCGGGAATTAAGCATTGAACGCACATCGGCAGGGGAAATCATTATTATGTCTCCAACGGGGGGAGTAACAGGAAACCGAAATTTCAAACTAATTCAACAGCTTGCCAACTGGACGGATGACGACGGTACAGGCATTGGCTTTGATTCCTCTACTGGTTTCAAGCTTCCCAATGGTGCAGAACGTTCCCCTGATGCTGCGTGGATTAAGCTAGAGCGTTGGGATACCATTCCAACTCAGAAACAAGAAAGGTTTGCTCCCATCTGTCCTGATTTTGTGGTGGAGTTACGCTCTCCTAGTGACAAGCTAGAAACCTTGCAAAATAAAATGACCGAGTATATCGATAATGGGGCAAAGCTGGGCTGGCTGATAGACCGCAAGCATCAACGGGTTTATGTTTATCGTCCTGGAGTGGAAACCGAACGGTTAGACAATCCTGCTACTGTTAGCGGTGAGGCAGTTTTGCCTGGTTTTGTGCTAAAGCTCTCGAAAATCTGGTAAGGGTCTTAATAGAATGCGCGAATTTAGAATGCGCGAATTTAGAATTACATTCTTCATTATTTGATCACAAAACCTTTTCCCTATGCATCCCCCCTGCTTCACGCTACTCGGGGGAATTCCGCGAGTTTTGTTAAAAACACCCTGTTGATTGTAAGCAAGAATCGAGCAATGAACATTCCACGGCTACACCCAAACACTATTGAAGCAGTTAAGGAACGGTCTGACATTGTGGATGTCATCTCGGAGCATGTGGTATTGCGCAAGCGTGGCAAAGACCATGTCGGTCTGTGCCCTTTCCATGAGGAAAAAACTCCCAGTTTCACTGTCAGTCCCTCTAAACAACTGTATTACTGCTTCGGCTGCCAAGCTGGAGGGAATGCGATTAAATTCCTGATGGAGATTGGCAAGCACTCCTTCTCAGATGTGGTGCTGGATTTGGCACAGCGCTACCAGGTGCCAGTCCAAACCCTCCAACCGGAACAGCGGGAGCAATTACAACGGCAACTTTCTCTACAAGAGCAACTCTACGAGATTCTGGCCTTAGCCACAGCTTTCTATCAACATGCCCTCAGACAACCCCAAGGACAGCAGGCCCTAGAGTACTTGCGCGGTAAAAGGGGTCTGAGTGAGGAAACTATCATTACTTTCGAGCTAGGGTATGCTCCAGCTAGTTGGCAAACCATTTACCGCTATCTGGTGGAACACAAACGGAAGCCAGTGAAGCTAGTTGAGCAAGCGGGATTGATTAAGCCTAGGGACAATGGTGGGTATTATGATGGCTTTCGCGATCGCATTATGATTCCCATCCACGACACCCAAGGTCGAGTGATTGGCTTTGGTGGTAGAAGTCTTGGGGATGAGCAACCGAAATACCTCAACTCTCCAGAAACTCCCCTGTTTGATAAAAGTAAAACCCTTTTTGCCCTAGATAAAGCTCGTAATTCCATTACCAAGCAAGACCAAGCTGTAGTGGTGGAGGGATATTTTGATGCGATCGCACTCCATGCCGCAGGAATTACTAATATAGTCGCCTCCCTTGGTACCGCTTTTAGTTTAGATCAAGTCCGGCAACTATCGCGCTATACTGAATCCAAGCAAATTGTGCTCAACTTTGATGCGGATGCTGCTGGTACTAATGCTGCCCAAAGAGCCATTGGAGAAATTGCTAACCTAGCTTACCAAGGACTTGTCCAATTACGGGTACTCAACCTACCGGATGGCAAAGATGCTGATGAATTCCTCAAATCCGCTCCTGACGCTACGGAAAAATACCAACAACTGTTGCTCAATGCTCCCTTGTGGTTAGATTGGCAGATTAATCAACTCCTGATTGGCAAAGACCTCCAACAAGCCGATCAATTTCAGCAAGTCGCCCAAGCTATGGTTAAGTTACTCAAGCAACTGGAGGACATCAACCAGCTCACTTATTATATTAACTACTGTGCTCAAATTCTCAGTCAAGGACAAGGGAAACTAGTATCTTTATACATAGAAAATTTACAAACTCAACTCCAAAAACCCCTTAGAGCTGCCTTTAAGAAATCACCACCTCGGTTAAAGAAACCGAAACAACAGGGTAATCAAGAATCAAACCTACCGGTTGGTAAAGAGCGCATCCTGTTAGAGCGAGCCGAAGCCTTACTGTTACGGATTTATTTACACTGTCCTGACTATCGACAAACAATTATTGATACTCTAGACCAGCGAGATTTACTCTTTAGTCTCTCTCACCATCGATTCTTGTGGCAACAAATTATTGAACTCCAAGGGATAGGCACACAATTTTACACTACCACCCCTGAACAGCTAATCTCCCGTTTACAAGACCGCAGTTTACAATTTCCTAGGGAAATGACTCAAGTCGCTCATCTATTTCATCTTGACGAAACCTGTACAGAAGATATTTTGCGAGCCCCGATGGTAATACAGGCAGCAGCAGCTTCTCTAGAAATAGTAGCTTTGGAAAAACATCGGCGCTATTGTTTAGAGCAATGGCAAAAAATTGACCTTAGTAATGATTGGCAAGGTAAGCAATACTATTGGCAGGAATGTCAAGATGCTAATCGCAGGCTGATCGAATTAGAGAAGATACGTCAGGTCGGTATTTCCGACCTATTAACTATGTAGCAGTTCTCAAACGCTATAAATTGCTATTACTTAACATCATGAAAGTGGCTATAATCAATAATTCTACTGCCGTCTGATTTCCTATCAAACATATCTACAAAACGCCTATCCCACAAAATTTCTGATGCGGTGTAGGAGTGACGACTGTGAATAGTCTGGGAAACCGTTTCATCAATACCAACTAGGGTGATAATAAGTGTGGCTTCCATTTCAGCGAGAGACTCTGGTGTTTCCCCATATAAAGGACTACTTTCATCAATTGGATGCATAACTGTCCAAGTTAGAGCAAAGCTAGGGGTTTGGCTACGCAACAGTTTCAGGTCGTAGAATCGACGCATGGATTCCCCTTCTAAGGTGACTTCATTGCGTAGCAAACTTACCCTGAGCTGAGCTTCCAAAATCCGATTATCCCGTTCATTGGCAGCGCGGAACATGAGGGTAGTTACTCCATTATGGGGCGCAATCACTGCCCTACGACTGAAGATGACTCTGGCAGTAGGGCGAGAGAAGCGGGCAAACATTAGTCCCGTTGCCATGGCTAGGGCCATCAAACCCACTAGAGCTTCTATGGTAACAATGATATTAGCATAGGAAGTCACGGGATACATCGCACCATAACCAATGGATGCCATGGTCTGAACGCTGAAGAAAAAGACATCGAAGAAAGCACCTGGACGGGCATTTTCAATACAATTTCCTCCCGCTAGGTACAATAGGGCAAAGACAATGTTTATGGCTAAATAACAAACCGCAATTAGCCCGAAAAACATTGGCCAATTAACGGTCAGCATTATATGATAAGGGTCACGCCAATAGTTATGGGATGACCCTTTTATAATTACATCTAATTGTCGTCTAGGTCTAGTCCGTTGAGCGATGCGCATCTTAGTTAGTTTAAACTGGTTAATAGCAATTTTTATTGGAAATTTTACCGTAAGCTATTAGCTTATGCGCTACGGATTTATTCAGTTACTTGACCACGGACTAATGCCCATCCTGTCGTAACCTGACCGTAAGCCCAGGTAGCGTAGGGAGCTATACATAACTTAATTAACCAGGGTATCACCATGATTGCGCTAAATATCATCAGCCCCAATACCTTGATCCCGATTTTATGAATTCCGTTCACCAACTCCTGGACTCCTGCTAGAATTTTTTGGGAATCTTCTCTAAGGGCATCGAGGTTAGGAATACCGCTGACAATAGTATTCAAAACCTTAAGTATTTCCAAATTATCCTTTAACACTGCCTTGACCTGTTGCAAACCAACCACTTGTACTTCAAACCCAGGAATAGTAGGCATATCCACTGAAACCTCTTTCATCTCGATATTGACCTTAGGAGGAAATCCACTCCCCAAGTTGACATCTGGTTTCACCGGAAGATTAACATCTGGGATGCCAAGATCAGGCAAACTCACTCCTGTAGGAATCTGTTCAACTATCTCTAAGGCTTCTTGCACCTCTGCCTTTACTGTTTTGATGGGTTCTATGATATTAGCAATGTCTTCTTTGGCTTTTTGAGTACTTTCCTTCACCTCCACTAGGGTGTTATTGATTTCCACTAAAGGGCCACTTACTAAACTCTTGATGTCATGTAAAATTGTTAAAAAAGTAATCAAAAATACCACTACTAGGATAATCGGTATTAAGGCATAGATAATCATAACTATACCATTAAGTCTTTGCCTTAAACCACTGCTTTGATCAACTCTCATCTTCTTACCTCTAGTCAATTAATCACGTTGTCTGACTAAGAAAGTATCTTAAATGTTCCTCGATTAGATATTAAGTTTTAAAGAGCGAGTGGTGCGTTACACCGACGGGCTGTGCCAACACTGGCTACCGATAAAATCAGGGCGAGCCCGTCTTATCACGCACCCTACCAACTTTTGCCTCTTGCCTTTTGCCTCTTGCCCCAAGAC
>NZ_JAAHHU010001600.1:0-1142 GCF_010672095.1 Moorena sp. SIO3I6
AGGCACAAGCAAAGGACGAATCAAGCCAGTTTGAATTAGCTCAAGAAGAGCCGACTAGTGATAGTCTAGTTTCTGTTGATGAGGGATTAGCAGAGCTACCAGAAGGTTATGGTGAAAGCCGGATTGTCCTAATGCCTCGTGATCCACATTGGTCTTATGCTTATTGGGAGATTCCGAATGAACATAAAAAAGAACTGCGCTCTCAGGGAGGTCAACAACTCGCTCTAAGGCTCTATGATGTTACTGCAATCAAACTGGATGATCAAAGTCCCCATAGTATCCAAGAATATCCGTGTGATGAGCTAGCGCGAGAATGGTATCTACCCATGCCAGTTAGCGATCGCGACTATGTAGTTGAGATTGGTTATCGCTGTGAAGATGGTCAATGGCTAGTTCTGGCCCGTTCAGCACCTATCCATGCCCCCCCAGCCTATCCCTCTAAATGGATGGAAGACCAATTCATCACGGTCAACTGGAATGATAATTTACAGGGTAAGACTGTCCTAAAACTTCTGCCACCTAGCCAAACAGCTAATGGGAGTAGCTCGGAAATGCCTAATCCCCCTATCTATGGCGAAATCTTTGGCATAACTCAATCTGGGGAATCTCAGGCAGTAGCTGGTTCTGTTTATAGTTCTATGCAGCAAGTTCCAAGGTCAGCAATAACTTCCAATGCTTTCCCTTCGGGTATTCGTAAGTGGGTTTCTCCAAACATGTCGGGAGCTGGTTTGAGGGATTATGCTCCCCCTGCTCCTTCTCCGGAATTGTTGTTACTGGCAGATGCGGAGCTAATTATCCATGGTACCACTGATCCTGATGCTTCCGTTACTATTGATGGACTTCCGGTCAAGATTAACCCAGACGGTACCTTCCGCTTCCAGATGTCTTTGCAGGATGCTCTGATTGACTACCCAATCATGGCAGTGTCAGCGGATGGCAAGCAAACTCGCTCAATTAATATGAAGTTCATCCGCGAGACGCCATCATGTCATACTGATATGGTGTTCAATTGAACACAATGATTGAGTGCAGTCCCCACCCATAATTTTCACTGATATTTTATAAGTTGGGTGGGGTAAGTCAAATCAGCTTTTGCATCGCGAAGCGTCAGCTTCTATGGTAGGATCCCATTGGTATGGCAA
>NZ_JAAHHU010001601.1:0-1141 GCF_010672095.1 Moorena sp. SIO3I6
AATTAAGAATTAAGAATTAAGAATGTAGAATTAAGAATTAAGAATTAAGAATTGGAAATTATACATTCTGCATTATAAGAGATAACCTTAAACCTCCCAACCTTGGCCAAAAGGCCACGCTACGCGAACAACATCCCAACTTTCAACCTTCAATATCCTAACCTTCAACATACTAACCTTAAACCTTGGCCAAAAGGCCACGCTACGCGAACAACATCCCAACCTTGGCCAAAAATAAACGCTACGCGAACAACCTTCCAAGCTTCTACATTCTTAATTCTACATTCTTAATTCTACATTCTTAATTCTACATTCTTAATTCTGTATTCTTAATTCTGCATTCAACCTCCCAACTTTCAACCCCAAAAAAATAGCCGCAGAAATACTTTCCACGGCTAGAAGTTATCTTTATGACTCAACTTTGTAAACCAAACCAGACATCATCCGATTTAATCAGACCGTAAGCTTAAGCGCTACGCGAACAGTTATCAGCTATTACATTCAGCTATTAGCTATTACCCAAAGGCCAAGGGCTGACCGCTGACCGCTGTTCGCGTAGCGTGGCCAAAGGCATTCCGCTGACCACTGATATCAGACCTGATTTTTTTGCCAGGGGGGTAAAACCCCCTGTCAATTAGTTTAACCGATAATTAAATACTTCGTCATCATAGTGATGAATTCCCCCGGGATTCCAGTGGGCTGAAGGGGGCTCCACTCCGAGATTTCCGCGTAACGCAGTGCATAAAGGGCATACATGGTATTGAGTATTGCCTTACGTGACCCTTTCAAAATGTGCTTAACGGGGTATTTTTTTTGGGGAGGTTCCTGAGGAGTATTATCGGGAGTAGTCTCTTCAGTATTGTTGTTTTCGTTTGGTACAAAGTCTTCATTCATAATTAAACTCGTCCTTGATATTTATAAATATAATCATAACGATTGTAAATTTAGTTGTCAAGGAATTTTAGATTTTTTTCTGAGGGGGTATTGAAGGAAAATGTACGGAAAAGGAATTAAGAATTAAGAATTGGGAATCGGGAATCGGGAATCGGGAATCGGGAATCGGGAATCGGGAATTGGGAATCGGGAATCGGGAATCGGGAATCGGGAATCGGGAATCGGGAATCGGGAATCGGGAATAGGG
>NZ_JAAHHU010001602.1:0-1141 GCF_010672095.1 Moorena sp. SIO3I6
TCCAAGGTCTAGGAGAGATTCTGGCTTTTTTGAGCTTTGGTCCGTTAGGTATGTCAGCGGCCTACTACAGTCAAACCCAGAGTTGGTCTGTGACTAACCTGGCGGCATCGATAATTGTGGGTCTGGCGACTATGTTAATTCTATTTTGCTCCCATTTTCACCAAGTAGAGGATGATATAGCAGCTGGGAAGCGATCGCCTATTGTTCGTCTTGGCACCAAACGGGGTGCTCAACTGTTGCCCTGGATTTGTGGTAGCCTATTCGCTGCTACTGCTGGGTTTGTGATCATAGGGCTATTCCCAATATGGACATTACTCAGTTTGGTAGGATTGCCTTTTGCGATCAAGCTTTGCCGCCATGTTAACGCTCATTACAACCAACCGGAAAAGGTCAGTAATTGTAAGTTTATTGCCGTAGCGCTACATTTTTGGAGTGGACTCTTGTTGGGTGTCGGTTTCGTAATTAACCTTAATTGAACGAATCATGTCAGAGCAATCCCAGGCGATTCAGGGAATTTTTGATAACATCTCTTCTAACTATGACCAGCTAAATGACTCGATCAGTTGGGGTCAGCATCGAATTTGGAAGCTGATGACGGTTAAATGGGCTGAACCTAAGTCAGGAGATACCTTTGTTGACCTGTGTTGTGGCAGTGGAGACCTGACTCGACTATTAGCCGAAAGAGTAGGCACTCTAGGAAAGGTGTATGGAGTCGATTTTGCTCCCCAGATGTTAGCGATCGCAAAACAAAAATCCTCTGAACCACAGATTGACTGGCAAGAGGCGGATGTTTTAGATTTACCATTTGCTGACAATACCTTTGATGGAGCAACTATGGGATATGGATTACGTAATGTCGTAGATATTCCCAAGAGCCTAAAGGAAATTTACCGTATTCTTAAACCAGGGGCTAAAGCAGCAATTCTTGACTTTCACTTACCGTCTCAGCCTCTGTTTCGGCAGTTTGAACAGTGGTATCTGGAAACTATTGTTGTTCCCCTAGCCCGTGACCAAGGACTTGAGGAAGAGTATGCCTATATCTGGCCGAGTATACAGCGATTCCCCCGTGGTCCGGAGCAAGAATCTTTAGCACAGCAAATAGGCTTTCGTGCAACTCACTACCCGATTGTTGGCGGAACCA
>NZ_JAAHHU010001603.1:0-1141 GCF_010672095.1 Moorena sp. SIO3I6
AATGGTATATAAGCTCCTCCGGCTTTGAGTATGGCTAATAAACCTACTACCATCTATACTGAACGCTCTACACAGATACCCACTGGCGTTTCTGGAACTACTCCCCATTTTTGCAAGTAATGGGCTAGTTGATTGGCTTTGCTGTTTAATTGTGAGTAGGTCAGCTTTTGTTGTTCAAATACTAATGCTATTCCATTTGGGTTGTTTTCGACCTGTTCCTCAAATAACTGATGAATACATTTGTCATCTGGGTCATCTGTTTTGGTGTTTTTCCATTCGTGCAGTATTTTCTGTTTTTCTGCTGCTGTGATTAAGGGAAGTTTTGATATTTTTTGTTGGGGGTTGGCTACTATTGCTTGTAGTAGAGTTTGGAAATGTGCCATCATCCCAGTGATGGTTGCTCTGTCAAATAGGTCTGTGTTGTAAACACAATAGCCTTCTAGACCGGATAGTGCTTCCCACAGATACACTTCTAAATCCATTACAGAGTTGAAACCTTCTTCCCTCTGAATTACCCTTAATCCTGGTAAATCCCAAGATTTCATTGATGGTACATCTGTAAAGCTAAATATCACCTGTACCAGAGGGTTGTAGCTTAACTTCCTTTCTGGCGAAAGTTCCTCTACTAGCTTTTCAAATGGTAAATCCTGATGTTTATAGGCTTCTTGAGTTGTTTGTTTGACTTGACTTAGTAATTCGGTAAAGCTAGAGTCATCTGAACATTGACAACGAAGTGCAAGGACGTTGGCAAATACACCAATTAAGGGTTCAATTTCGACTCGGTTGCGGTTAGCAATTCCTGTACCTACTATTAAGTCAGACTCTCCACTATAACGATAGAGTAGAACAAAAAATGCAGTCAACATAGTCATAAACAATGTTGTACCTGACTCCTGACTTAGTTGCGTGAGTTTTTGTATCAAGTTCTGATTGAGTTTAAATTTTTCTAATCCTCCATGGAAGCTTTGCACTTGTGGACGTTGGCGGTCTGTTGGTAGGGGTGATATTGGGGAAATTCCTGCTAGTTTTTGTCTCCAGTAGCTCAGATGTTCTTCTAATACCTCTGCTGTGAGTGTCTGTCGTTCCCAGTGGGCGTAGTCGGCATATTGAATGGGTAGTTCTGATAATGGGGAGGGTTTTC
>NZ_JAAHHU010001604.1:0-1140 GCF_010672095.1 Moorena sp. SIO3I6
ATATCAAATCCGGGTGTATACTTACTGTTAAGACAGAGCATGGTAAGTTTTATGCCCAAAAGGTTGACCCTGAAGCCCCACCTGAGTTGTGACGCCTTGGAACAGCGATATCGTGAAGAAAAAGACCCGGTGGGGCGAAGCCATTACCAAATACTGTGGTTAATGGCCAAAGGTAAAACGACCCTTGAAGTAGCGGAGGTGACTGGCTACTCCTTGCGGTGGATTCGGGTCATTGCTAACCGCTACAACAATAAAGGAGTTGCTGGAGTCGGAGACCAACGCCATCACAACTCAGGTGCTGAACCAATGCTTGATCAAGTCCAACAAGCTCAACTTTTACAAGCCCTAGAGACCCCAGTAAATGAAAGTGGATTGTGGAATGGACCCAAGGTAGCTGATTGGATGAGTCGGGTGCTAGAGCGTCCAGTGGCTCCGCAACGAGGATGGGAATATCTCAAGCAGATGGAGTACCGACTACGGATACCTCGTCCTGCTCATGTGGACTCGGACCCCTGGGAGCAAGAGAACTGGAAAAAAAAAATAGCAGAACGAGTAGAACAATTGCGCCAGCAGCACCCTGATGCCGAGATTCAACTTTGGGCAATGGATGAGCATCGTCTGGGTCTCAAGCCTATGGTAAGACGGCTATGGGTTCCATGGTGGGACATGCCAACAGCGACCGTGCAATGGCGGTTTCAATGGGTTTGGGTCTATGGGTTTGTCCATCCGGCTACTGGTCAAACCTACTGGTGGCTAATGCCAAAAGTTAACATCTACCTGTTCAATCAAGTGTTAGCAGACTTTGCTCAACATTTTGGTTTAGGGCAACACAAACAGGTTTTGTTGACTATAGACCAAGCGGGGTGGCACACCAGTGAGCAAGTGAAATGGCCAGAAGGATTACATGTGGAATTTCTGCCTTCTTACTCCCCTGAGTTGCAGCCAGCCGAAAGACTATGGCCATGGCTAGATGAACCAATTGTCAACCGCAGCTTTGAGAAAATTGAAGAGTTGGAGCAGATAATTTGCGCTCGCTGTTGTGTTTTACTCAAGCAGTGCGACTTCATTCGTGGTCTGACCCATTTTCATTGGTGGCAGGCAGCCAAGGCTTAACGATAACTATTTAACCGGATTTGATAT
>NZ_JAAHHU010001605.1:0-1140 GCF_010672095.1 Moorena sp. SIO3I6
TGAGACCAAATGAGCAACGGCAATCTCCCAGCCAAAGACGAGCAGCCAGATAATGTTAAAAATCATATTGAGGAGGCTACCAGCGTCTGACGTTTCCTCAATTGTTCTGCCAAATGGTGCCAGAGTAGCGATGCCCAGCTTGATAGCCTGTATTCCAAAGGGGATGCCAATAATAGTCAGACAAATCCCTAATCCACCGATAATGTAACCGGTACCAACCACTAAACCGCCAAAGATTAACCAGATAATGTTTCCTAAAAGGCTCATGACTCTCCTTTATTAATCCCCTTGGTACTACTTAATTATACCAGCTAAATTGGGTGAATTACTTTTTCCTAGGGAGTAGGGAGTAGGGAGTAGGGAGTAGGGAGTGGGGGTAATAAAATTTAATGGTCTAATCCTGAACCATCAGAGCAAAAAGCTGACAGCAACAAGTCATCCCTCAAAGTCAGAGGGCTTTTGCTGTTGCTCTTCCAAAAACAGCTCTACAGCCCGATTAAACTCTTCCGGCTCTACTAAAAAAGGCCAATGATTGCCAGGAACTTGACGGATAGTTAGATTTTTGAGATAAGTTTTATAGGGTTTTAGCTGCCAATCCGAGCGATTAAGACCTTTTTCTGGTACTATCAATACCGTAGGAATAGCAATGATTTCCGTTAGTCCTGCTACGCGCATCACGTCTTCAAAAATCTCATTTCTCGCCTGAACCACAAATTTACTGCCCCAACTGCCATCAGGTTTAGGTTCAATGCTGGCTTGAAAGACATTTTGCTGAAAGGGACTCCAACCCCGGTATTGTTTTAATTGTTTAGCTTGTGCTTCCGCTTGCTCATAACTGACAAAGGGGCCCATAGCTTTTACAAAAGGCAAGACACGGAACAGTAGGGGAAACATAACCTTAAACCACATCGGAATTTTGCCGATGAAAAAGGGATCCACCAAAATTAGGCTGCGCAATCGGGATGGATTTTGCTTAGCCCAGATTGGAACTAATTTACCAGTCCAGGAGTGACCGAGGATATCAGCACTAGACCATCCTAGGTGATCCATTAACGCTTCTAAATCGGCGATGTGATCATCAAAGGTATAGCCTTGATCCGGCTTGCTACTTTCCCCATGACCGCGCAGATCTGGAGCAAC
>NZ_JAAHHU010001606.1:0-1140 GCF_010672095.1 Moorena sp. SIO3I6
CCAAATCCCCCGGAACCGAGGACTTGAGTCACTTGGTAACGCCCGTCCAGTAACTTGCCTAACATAGGATTGATGTGCCTAAGATTTCACAAAAAGGAAGTTTAAAACTCCGCACCAAGGGGGCGGGTTGCTAACTGTCTCATGTTTAACATACGCTGATCGGTATTATTGACCAGGACTGTGACAATTTCTATTCTGATTATCAGTAAGCTATCAGCATTCAGCTATTAGCATTCAGCTATTGGCTATCAGCTATTGGCTATCAGCTATTGGCTATCAGCTATCAGCTATCAGCTATCAGCTTAAGCGCACGCTACTTGAAGTGCTATCAGCTATTGGCTATTGGCTATCAGCTATCAGCTATTGGCTGACCGCTGACGGCTGACCGCTGACGGCTGACCGCTTACGATTATCTGGTTATCGTATATAAGAGATATCGGTATAGTATTAAGAGCAACGGATGGCCTGTGAATAATTGTTGTTTTCCTTAATGGCTGGTAAAATAGCACTCTTCAAGGGCTGTTTGGGAGTTAATTAATGAAACCCTTATTTAAGGATACGCTGGCATGGGAACAAGCTCAACTGCTGATGCAACCGGCGTTTATTCGTATAATAGACCAAATTCGGCGGCAGTTGGAGCCAACAAACTGGAAAGTCACCTATCAAAACGTTACTACACCCATACCGGGCTATGTGATGTGTTTGGCACATCAAGATACAACAGTCGCCATTAATTTATGGGATTTGTGTTTCCAAGTCTGTTTTCGTGACTATAAGCCCACCCAGTCTGAATTAGACACTCAGCCAGTAGAAATTGATCCGATGCTGATTGACCAAGCGGGTGAGGTAGATTGGCAGTGTCTAGATGCTAAAGCCAAACAGCTAGTAGAAGAAGTTGTGGCAGGATTGCCACTGGTAGATACTAATGATAAATGACCAACTATCAATCAATAATCAAAAATTGCTAGATGTCCAGCGCCTGGCTGGGGCAAAGTTTGAGTCGGTAGCTTCAGGGATGATTCCAGTAAGCTTTGGCAATGATGCAGCAGGGATTGAAGCAGCCCGTCAGGGAGTTGCCTTAGTTGATTTTTGCCATTGGGGGTTGATCAAAGTATCTGGTGATGACCGACTACGCTATCT
>NZ_JAAHHU010001607.1:0-1139 GCF_010672095.1 Moorena sp. SIO3I6
GAGGATAGATTTACCAGATTTCTGGCTGTGGTCAAATGCTCTATAGAAGCACGATATTCTCCTCGTTCAAATGCGGCTTTTCCTGACTGGTACTCAAGGTAAAATTTTTCATTAGCCATTAGTCATTCTTTAATTATAGCAATTCAACAAATTGTGAGGTACAAATTTACAGTTTTTAGGGAGCAGGGAGCAGGGAGCAGGGAGTAGGGAATAGCGAAGTCGGAAGAGAGAAGAGGTAAAAAATAATTCGTACCTCATAGCTACGATAAACTCTCTATTAATTGTTAATAATTAAAGAATTAATTATTAATTTCCATTTTCAATTAAGGTTCTTCAGTACCTTTGATGCTAAATGTACAGTTAAAAAGCTTATAAAGCTTACTTTACAGGGGTTCTGAGGCTATTTAACTAGCAAAATTTTCTGAATACCGCCTCTTCCGACTACTCCCTGCTCCCTGCTCCCTGCTCCCTGCTCCCTTTGCAAAAGTGTTTATTTAGCATAACAAGTACGGAAGAGCCTCAATTAACAATTTCCTAGTTGCCATTTGCGATTTGTCCTTAGTTGCTAAATTCCGATGCCACAATCATCGAACCGATTCCTTCATCGGTGAAGATTTCCAGGAGCAGGGCATGGGGAATGCGACCATCAATAATATGAGCCGCACGTACCCCTTGAGCAAGCGATCGCACACAGCAGTTTACCTTAGGAATCATCCCACCAGACACTACCCCACTGTCAATCAACTCCCGTGATTGTTGAATATCTAGGTGAGCAATCAGGCTAGATGGGTCTTTAGGATCCTTCAAAACCCCAGGGGTATCAGTCAGCAAGATCAGCTTTTCTGCTTCTAAAGCAGCTGCGATCGCACCGGCAACCGTGTCAGCGTTGATATTGTAAGCTTGGCCAGTATCATCAGCCGCCACACTAGACACTACTGGAATGTAGCCACTATTGACCAAAGACTCTAATAGCCCCACATCCACACTGCTCACTTCCCCAACAAAGCCAATACCCTCTTGACCTTGTGGGCGTGCTACGAATAAGTTACCATCTTTGCCACACAGCCCGACAGCATTACCACCGGCGTAGTTAATCCCAGAGACCAACTCTTTATTCACCCGACCCACCAGCACCATCT
>NZ_JAAHHU010001608.1:0-1135 GCF_010672095.1 Moorena sp. SIO3I6
TCAGCTATTTTCTTCAAAAGCAGTTCGCGTAGCGTGCGCATAGCGCATAAGCTGATAGCTGAAAGCTGATAGCTGATAGCTGATAGCTGATAGCTGATAGCTGATAGCTGATAGCTGATAGCTGATAGCTGATAGCTGATAGCTGATAGCTGATAGCTGATAGCTGATAGCTGAATGCTTACCTTAAATCACTCTGGGGAAGTAACAAGCTAAATTCATTGAGGTTACTAATTGTTGGCCAGGATTGAAACTGCTCCCGGTGCTTGACACTTGATTCCATCAGTTGAGCTAACTGCTCCCTAGGAGAAAGTGTGTTTAATTCATCCAAATAAGCCTGAATTTGCTCTTGGACAAAGGATTTCCACTGATTATCAGGTAGTTCCCATGTTTGCAAAAACTGTTGTTCCGCAGTGCATTGGTCAAAGTTAGTAGGATCGCAGGGAGGCTGGTTAGCAGCAGCAACTCTAACTTTCTCGGCAAAATCATTGGGTACACTACTAATCCCATTGGTGATTGTGCCTGTTGTGACTTGCTCAGCGTACTCCTGCAAGCTAGACCGCTTTTCGGAAAAGACAGGGTTTTTGAAGTCCACCATCAAGACAGCAGCAATGAATTTATCTGTCAAAATCTTGGCACTTCGCATCCGTGTGAGCATGTAGAGGTCTTCTGCAGCAGGAACTGGCACAAAGAAAGAAAAGTAGGTAGAGCCATCCTGTTCGTACAGTGGAGAATCATCCGGTTTGGTGAAGTCAGATTGAACCAGTTGGAAATGATGGGTATTTAGGTAATTGTCATACTCTTGTCGCTCGAAGGTAATCAGCGGGATATTGTAGTTAAGACCTAAGCTGGTCTTGAGGGCTGAATCCCAAACAAAAAAGTCATTGGGAATACCATTAACAGGACGGTTGGCTGGGCTAGTATTGGCTCCGTTGCTTTCAATATTCGTTGAGGCCAAATTGATGGTAGTGTTGGTGGTCAGATGACGTAGCATCTGGTTGACGTCCGTTAAGTTAATAACTCCTGCTTGTCTTTTGTAGCGATCGCGCAACCAATTGTTATGGTAGTTAATGCCGCCCGTCGCCCGGTGCGGCTGCTGTTCTCCCGCGAGGAGGAGTTCCTCGCACCCGATCGCCGA
>NZ_JAAHHU010001609.1:0-1134 GCF_010672095.1 Moorena sp. SIO3I6
ACGTAATCGGATTGAAAGACTAATTAACCGTCTCAAACAAAATCGACGAATAGCAACTCGCTATGAGAAATATGCAGTCAATTACCTAGCTATGTTGACTATTGCTTCTATATTACTCTGGCTTTAGAGCTGATTTGTAAATAAAAGCTTAAGAAGCTAATCGGCGAGTCATTAAACGAATAAGCGAGCCATAAATCATCGCTTCGCTGATGGTTGTGTACAATTCATAATCTTTACTCAAACGCCGAAATCTGTTGAGCCAACCAAACGTCCGTTCGACAATCCATCGCTTTGGTAGAATCTCAAATTCCTTTGATGTTCGCTCAATCACTTCCACTCGCACATCCTCCCCACAAACTTGTTGGACTGCATGAACAAAGTTTTTACCTGAATAACCTTGATCTACCCAAATCACTTCTAATTGCCTGAGTTGGGCAATAGCATCATGCAAAACAACCACTGCACCCAAACGTTCTGAGCCATTGGCTTCACTCACCAGCATCCCAATGAGCAGACCCTGGGAATCTACAACAATATGGCGTTTACGGCCTTTAACTTTTTTGCCACCGTCATAACCGTAGACCGCCCCCTTTTTTCCGCCGTCTTCACTGATTGGGAATCAGCGATCGCCACACTCGAATCTTCCTCTCGTCCCATTTGTTGTCGGAGTTGATGACGCAATTGGTCATGCATTCTTTGCCAAATCCCTTTACGCTGCCATTTGCGGAAATAACCATACACTGTTGGGTGGGGTGGAAAGTCATGGGGAAGCATTTCCCACTGACAGCCACTACGTTGCACATAGAATATGGCGTTGATAATCTCCCGTAGGTTAACCATCCTCGGATGTCCAAATCCCTTCGGCTCTGGTATCAGCCTACGCAGCACAACCCAAGCCCTATCACTCATATCACTCGGATAGGCTTGGCGGTGGGGATTGGCGATCTCAGGCAAACGACTCATGGATACAGTGGTTTAACTCATGTCGTCATATAGGTTACAGGCTACTCAGCCCGTCATTGAGTTTCCTTTAGATTCTCTTTACAAATCAGCTCTTAAACCTTAAACCTCTAACCTCTAACCTTCAACCTTCAACCTTCAACCTCCAACCTCTAACCTTCAACTTAAAAAGGC
>NZ_JAAHHU010000161.1:0-12235 GCF_010672095.1 Moorena sp. SIO3I6
AGTATTTTTGGAGAGTCCGGTAAGTTCGACCGCCTTAGGGAGTGGTACTAATGCCATGTCTCTATCTTACCACATCATTGAAGGATTTGGTAGCAGATGGAATATTTTTACTAACTGTTCCCTAACCCTTTTTTTCAGGATTTGTCACGATTTCCAGATATCAAGGCAGAGCCTTAAGCTGGTCTTCATTTAAATTCCATGCTTCTGATAGCAGGGGAGCATCAATCCTCCCTAACCCCCCTTAGTAAGCCAGGGCTGTTTCATTGTCGGACTAAAATGTGATTGGTGGGGAGATAGGGAGATAGGGAGATAGGGAGATAGCGGTGTGGCGAATTTAATAATTAGATGCGGAAAGCGCACCTTAGGTATTTTTAACCTTAAAAATACCCTCTCCCCAGCACCCCACTTCCCTTGAAGTTACAGTAGTTGAGGGTAGCCTTTATGGTCGGCAGGTTATGGGCAACAGGTTTAAGCTTTTGGTAAGCATTCAGCTAATAGCTATCAGCTATCAGCTAATGCGCTACGCGCACGCTACTTGAGGTGCTATTAGCTTTGGGCCAAGACTCACGCTACGGGAATGGCTCAGGGCTGACCGCTGACCGCTGATGGCTGAATGCTTACAGTTTTTGTAATAAGGCTACCCTCTTCAAGGTTTCATCCCTTTCACGCCTATTGACCTGAGAATTTATCCCAAAGAATGAAACAGCCCTGCCCTTAGTAAGGGAGGAATGGTAGCAGGGGAGAGGGTTTGATGGTTTTTTGCTAACTGAATAATATCCAATTTAAATGCGCAACAGCTTAACTTCAAAATGCCTAAAAAAAAATTGGTATGATGTTTTGCCAAGGTTTGTTTTGGATTTGGTTCCAATCTGGTGAATAGTTTTTGTATGTTTGTAATAGACATGTCGTAAACTAGTCAAATTATTGCCAATTGTTCGGTCATTATGATTTTAGAGCAAGTCCGGTTCAATACCCATAATAAAAGTGTATCGAAGGCAGATTGCAGAAGGCATAAGGGTGCATTTCAATGCATTCAAGTAGGCAAAATTATCATAAAATTATCATACTTTTCACACTTCTACAACTTCCGACACTTCCCACAATTACCTTCTTTTTAACAAATATGATATGCACCATTAGCGACTGCATCAAGAGACAGGGTAGTAATTTTTATGGAGAGATGTTAAGCTATCCAAGACTCGTTTTGTAAACTGTTTTAAAAACATGACGCGATCATAATTTAATTTTTAAATAGCACCAATAGGTAGACAGCTTAGTACTTTTTTTTAGACATAATTTATAACAATCAACACTTCTGGTCGAAGCAAGTAATAATACAAGTAAGTTAAGGTACTGCTCAACTGACCTAATGTTAAGAAAACCTAAAAAAATCTCAACGATGCTATGGGTTGTGGTAATAATATTCCTGGGTAGCCTGACCACTACCTGTAGCTTTTTACCAGCCATCACAGCAGAGGAACGCACCTTCCTCAACCTTTCCGTGAACTTCTTAGGGGAGTATCAACTCCCCCAAACGAAGTTCAAAAATACAGTAGTGGGAGGGTTGTCAGGATTGACCTATGATCGGGAACGCGATCGCTTTTTAGCCGTTTCTGATGATCGTTCTCGATTAGCTCCAGCTCGATTCTACACCCTGAAACTAACCTTCAATCCCACCGATACAGGGAAGATAGGGATTGAAAACGTAGAAGTGGAAGATGTCACTTTTCTTAAAGATGAAAATGGTGAAACCTTTGTAAGGGGTACCCTGGATCCAGAAGGGATTGCTTGGTCTGGACAAGATTCTGTATTTATCTCTAGTGAAGGGGCTACTAATCAAAGCATTGCTCCATTCATTCGGCAGTTTGATATAGCAACAGGACAACAGTTGCAAAATTTAAAAATTCCCCAGCGTTATCTACCGAATGACACTGACCTAGAAACAGTCAGTAATGGTATCCAGGATAACTTAGGCTTTGAGGCATTAACCTTAGAACCGATCAGCCTAGCTGCAGCAAGTGGGCAAGAATCATTTCGCTTATTTAGTGCCAGTGAGTACTCCCTACACCAAGACCAGCCAGAAGCAGATACCGAACAAGCAGCGGGAATTCGTTGGTTGCACTATTTGATTGGAGACGTTACTCCTCCAATGCTGGTTAGTGAACATCTTTACTTACTCGAGCCAGACCCCCCTAACACCCTTTCTCACGGTTTGACTGAGTTATTAGCAGTGGATACCGCAGGACATTTTCTGAGTTTGGAGCGTACCTATGGTTTTTTTGGATTTAGTGCAAAACTTTATCAAGTGGTGATGGGTGGAGCAACTGATACAACCAAAATTGCTACTCTCAAGGGTAATGTTTCCAAGATTAAGCCACTGCAAAAAAAGTTGTTGTTGGATTTGAGTGAATTGGGGATTTACTTAGATAATTTAGAGGGAATGACCCTTGGTCCGCGCTTGAGTGATGGCACTCAGAGTTTAATTTTGGTGAGTGATAACAATTTTAGTGAGGCTCAGGTGACACAGTTTCTGTTGTTTGGGATTAAAGGTTTTAAATAGCCCAAAGGTAAGCTATCAGCTATCAGCTAATGCGCACGCTACTTGAGGTGCTATAGCACTACGCATTAAAGTTAGGACATTGATACAAGCTGAAAACCTCTTGTAGTAAACTTTAGCATGCATGCCTCTTGCCTCTGACCGCTGTTCGCGTAGCGTGAGCTAAAAGCTCACGGCTGAATGCTTACGCCCAAAAAAACCAGAGGTATTCCCAAGCTCTCGCCAGTAAGCTATCAGCTATAGCGCTGGGCACAGGAAATACGGAATAGGGAACTTTGGATCAGGGTCATGATGGGTGCTTGTCAACTAAAGGTTTTAGCCATTGGTCTTGATGCAGAACCCAAACCATAAGCGACTGAATCAAGACCATGTATTTTGACATCCTCCCCGGCATGAAAGCACGGGGATTCCAAACATCACTGTTTGGGCTTCCTCTTTCGACGAGCTGACTTACTTAATTGAGTTTCCCCTTTTAAGCAGAGATCAATCTCTCCAGAGGCGTTGATTTCCGTCTGCCCGACGGTATTTGAAAGCTGTTTCAGTGCAGATTTAAGAATATTTATTGCAGCGTTTTTATCACGATCTGCCCTATAGCAACAATGGGGACATCGATGAGTTCGAGTGCTGAGAGTTTTGACAACTTTCTCACCACAATTTGAGCAATCGGTAGAAGTATATGCCGGATCAACGGCAATCACTGGCACTCCATAAACTCTCCCAAAATACTCTAACCATTCTCTAAACTTGTACCAGGCTGCATCATTAATCGATTTGGCTAGTTTGTGGTTCTTAACCAAGTTCTTAATCCGTAGGTTTTCAATGGCAACCAAGTCGTTAGACTGGATGACGTGTTGAGCTAATTTACAAACCCAATCGTTACGTCTGCGTGAAACCTTAAGATGGGCTCTACCTAATCTATTTATGGCTTTTTTGCGGTTTTGACTTCCCTTTTGGGTTCTTGATAAACGACGTTGCAATTTCTTGATTTTGGCTTCATCTTTTCTCAAAAACCGAGGGTTATCTATCTGTTCACCAGAACAATCAGTGTAGAAAAAGTTAAGTCCAACATCTAGTCCTGTCTGCTTTCCTGTGAGTTCTTTATTCTCCTCTCTAGTATGGTCTATCAGAAACTGGGCATAGTATCCGTCATGCCTTCTAATCACTCTTACTCGTTTAATTTGTTTGAGTTGATAGAAATGTAGGTCACGACTCCCCCAGAGTTTGAATTTACCCGCTTGAAACTTATCAGAAAATGTTAAATAACGTCTATCTTCCGAAAGTTTCCACCCTGTTGTTTTGTATTCAACAGATGCTCGAATTTGGGACTTTTTAAACCGAGGAAAACCTTTCTTCCCAGGAACTTTCTGCCTGCAATTGCGATAGAACCGTTCAATTGATGCCCAAGCTCTTTCTGCGTGTGCCTGTCGAGCCATTGAGTTTAATCGACTGACCCAGGGGAATTCTGGATTGTCCGACAACACCTTACAGTAGCTATAGGCATCGTTGCGGTTTTTAACATCACCATCCATCCATGCTCTGATAATGCTGTTACGAACAAAACGACCAGTACGGATGGCTTCATCTAGCCTCCTATACTGGGCTTGTGTTCCTTGCAGTTTCATCTCGTAGACGATCATGTTTATCGTGATTGACAACGATAAACTTATGATAGCATAAGTTGACCGTCCTTCTAGGACGGGGCTAATGACCCGCTTTTTTCGGTAAAAATACCAACTGCATCAAACACTACTTCATCCGAAGTTCCCGCTATTCTAAGTTCAACACTTCTGGTAATGACTCATTCTACGGATATCGCTACTTTAGCTCGCTGGATGGCAGCTGATTTTAGTAACCAACAGCAGGCGTTTGAGAATCCACCATTATATGCTCACATCCGCGTCTGCATGCGTCCTCTACCTTGGTCAGTGCTAGATGGATGTAGCTTGTTCCTTGAGCAAGCCTATGACTATATGCTCAACACCCCCTACCGAGTGCGGGTACTAAAGATTGTTGAGCGAGATGGGCAAATCAAAATCGAAAATTACAAGGTTCAGGATGAAAAACTATTATACGGAGCTTCCCGTGATTTAGAACGTCTAAAATCCCTGAGTGCCCAACAGCTAGAGAAGCTTCCTGGTTGCACGTTCAATGTTACCTGGACTGGTCACAGCTTCAAAGCCGAAGTAGAACCAGGTAAAGCTTGCTTGGTGGTGCGCAATAACAAAGAAACCTATCTCGATAGTAGCTTTGAAGTAATGGAAGAAACATTGATTAGTCTTGACAGGGGACGTGACCCCGAAACCGATGAACTAATTTGGGGTTCGATTGCTGGAGCATTTCATTTTGCACCTAGGACTAGCTTCGCGTCAGAAGTGCTGATCCCAACTCCAGAATTGACTGAACTATAGAATTAACTCTTACCGTGGCGGTTTGACTTCAAAAAAGGTTCCATACTAACTGCCTGCAAATATTATAGCGAAACCGATCACCTTAGGGTTAAGGGCTTGGTGGAATCCATTAACACCATGACCAATGTTCTAATACCTATAAACTAATCTCATGCCCAACAAGTCCCCCAAACCTGATACATTTAGCGAGTAAGGTCACGCAAGTTGGATCAACGGACTATAAACTACTAATAACTAATGACTAATCAATAATAACTAATGACTAATCAATAATCACTAATTATGCGAATTGCTTTTTTTACTGAAACATTTCTACCCAAAGTTGATGGCATCGTGACCCGGTTGCGCCACACAGTGGAACATTTGCAGCGTAACGGTGACCAAGTGCTAGTTATATGCCCAGAAGGGGGACTCAAAGCCTACAAAGGAGCCAAAATTTACGGTGTTTCTGGCTTTCCCCTACCCTTGTATCCCGAATTAAAGCTAGCCCTGCCACGACCCTCTATTGGTGGGGTATTAGAAGAGTTTCAGCCAGATTTGATCCATGTTGTCAACCCAGCAGTATTAGGGTTGGGAGGTCTGTATTATGCCAAGGTGATGAATATTCCCTTGGTTGCCTCCTACCACACCCATTTACCTCAGTACCTCCAGCACTACGGATTGGGTATGCTCGAAGGAGTTATGTGGGAGTTAATTAAGGTTAGTCACAATCAAGCTGAGCTGAATTTGTGTACCTCTAATGCTATGGTACAGGAATTAAGAGACCATGGTGTTGAGCGAGTAGACTTGTGGCAGCGAGGTGTGGATACGGAAACGTTCCAACCAGAGTTAGCTTCATCCCAAATGCGATCGCATCTTTCCCAAGGAAATCCAGACAGCCCCATACTCCTTTATGTAGGGCGTCTTTCGGCTGAAAAAGAAATTGAGCGGATCAAGCTAGTGCTAGAAGCAATTCCCAACGCTTGCCTAGCATTAGTAGGAGATGGACCGCACCGTAAGGAACTAGAAGCACACTTTGCTGGAACCCCGACTCATTTCGTAGGTTACCTTACCGGTACAACCCTCGGCTCTGCCTTTGCCTCTGCTGATGCATTTATCTTTCCTTCTCGGACAGAAACCTTAGGACTAGTCTTACTAGAAGCGATGGCAGCAGGTTGTCCCGTGGTAGCAGCCAACTCTGGAGGGATTCCAGATATTGTCACCGATGGGATGAATGGGTATTTATACGATCCAGCAGATGAGCAAGGAGCGATCGCAGCAACCCAGCGTCTCTTAGCACAACAGCAGGAACGGGAAACTCTGCGCCGCAATGCTAGAGCAGAAGCTGAACGCTGGAGTTGGTCAGCTGCTACACGCCAATTGCAACGTTACTACCAGGCAATCGTGTTTTCCGAATCCATGTCTTCCGCTGCTTGACATACTCCCCCGTTAAATCGGAGATGATAACGGGGGATTCTCACAATATGTGATTCAAGGTTCAATCAGACAACTTCTTGAATTAGGTTTCCCTTCATCAACAGCGGTCGAACTCACCCCTGGGCATTTCCGTATTAACAGCAGTTTCCCTATGCCCTAGGGTACTGTTGTATTCAACACCTAAAACCTCTAATCCCCGCTTCAAAATGTTGAGAGCTGCGTTGGTATCACGACAGATTTATAGATGACAACGAGGACATTTATGAGTCCGGGTGCTGAGGGATTTTTTTACCCGATAACCACAGTTAGAACAATCGGCAGATGTGAAGTGGGGGTTGACCGATATCACAGTTTTATCCCAGATTTTTCCAAAGTATTCTAACCATTGGGTGAATTGATACCAACCTGCATCAGAAATCGACTTAGCCAAATGATGATTCTTGACCATGTTTTGTATCTTCAGATCTTCATAGACAACCACATCCTCCTCCCGACATTGAGGTAAGCATCCCAAAGGTCTGACACCAGTAGCGGTTTTAGGTGTTAGGTGTGAAGTTTTAATCACCTAAGGCCTAATTAAGCCTGCCTAATTCAAGGGTTTATGCCTAGTCATAGGGAACATGTCAAGGAAGGGTTTGAGGGTCTCAGGGGGCGTAATGGGGTTGAGCTTACTGACTTTATTGCAAAATCTTATCGAAAACTTAACTATTGTAATTGTACAATCCTTAACAGTTTTAGGGAAACCTATAGTCTAGAAAGTACCCCCTAGGGTACTAATTTTTACTGTAGAGATATGCCAAACTTGTAATCAGGATCGGGATATCCTCAGATCCACTTATAACCAGGGTGTCAATTCATGTTTTTGAAGTCAAAGACGCTAGAAGACTTATCAACGCAGCAATTCTTATCTGCCCAGTTGACTTGCCCTCACGCGCCTCCAAAGGCAGGAGCAGACAAAGTATGACAAGACGGAACACCAGTAGTGTTACCGCTACACTATCTCAGTTAACTCAACCCTCACAAACCAGCAATCTGATTGATCGCATCAAAACCCTATCCATTCCTCAATTTAGCTGCTGGTTAGATTTCTTTGCTGCTGATTTCCAACAGTTTCTAGGAGCGATCGCACTGATCAACAATGAGGCTCTGGAAACTCGGCTAGAGCAGGTGATAGAGGCTTTAACCCTAAAAGTTGGTCAAGTCCTACAGGCAGACCAAGCCACTATTTTCATGGTTGACACCGACACAGGTCAACTATGGGCAAACATTCCCCAACGTCACACGAACAAAACAATAGAACGCCGCATTCCCCACAATCAGGGTGTTGTCGGTCATGTTGCTGCCACTGGCAAGTCTTTCAATACGTCAGTTGCTTACCATCATCCCCTATTTAACCCAGAATTTGACGAAATCCCTGGCTATCGTACCCAAAGCCTCCTGTGTATGCCAATTTTTAATAGCAATAACCAGGTGGTTGCTGTTATAAATTTTTTCAATAAAACTGGCGGTGTGCCGTTCGACAGTACCGACGAAAAGCAATTTCAGGACTTTGCCGACGACCTTGGCATCATCCTCGAAGCCTGCCAATCATTTCAACAGGCAGCTCGCAACCAACGGGGAGTGATTGCTCTGCTCAAGGCAACTGAGTCTCTGGGAAAGAGCCTTAAGCTCGAAGAAACCCTAGGTGTAGTTATGGAGCAGGCTCGGGATCTCATGCAAGCAGACCGCTCCACCCTATTTTTGCTATGCCAAGATCGCAAAGAACTTTGGAGTAAGGTAGCTACAGCGGATGGACAAAACACTATAGAAATAAGAATACCAGCCAACCGAGGTATTGCTGGTTATGTAGCATCCACTGGTGAGCCACTCCATATTCCAGATGCCTATAAAGACGAGCGTTTTGACCCGACCACTGACAAACAAACCGGTTATCGCACCCAAAGTATCCTTTGTATGCCGGTATTTAACTCCAAAAATATATTAATCGGTGTGACTCAGTTAATCAACAAGCACCAAGGATACTTTACCAGCTCTGATCAAGAGTTTATGCGGGCGTTTAATATTCAGGCAGGCATAGCTCTGGAAAATGCCCAACTGTTTGAAAGCGTCCTGATTGAAAAGCAATATCAGCAAGATATCCTGCAAAGTTTAACCGACGCAGTGATTTCCACTGACATGCAGGGACGAATTGTGATGATTAATGATGCAGCTATCAAGTTTCTAGGTGGTCCTAATCGTAGAAAAGGCAGTCCCGATTGGAAATTCTGGCAGTCTAAGCTCACTGGTCGATACATCTGGGATGTAGTGCCGATTGAAAATCTCCAGTGGCGTTGGCAAGATAGCTTGGCTACGGGGACTCGGCATTATATGCCAGAGCAAACTCTGAAGATTGGTATCTATAAACCTCCTCAAGGGGATTCACAAGGGTCACCATCCATGGTTCTGGCAATGCCAAAGTGGGATGACCCGAATGTTTATGTACCCTGGAATGAAACACCCCAGACGGAATCTTCATCTACTTATTATTTGTCAAAATACCAAGTTCAGGAAATTGAACGCAGTCTGAACCTAAGCGTCAATCCTTTGCTCAACCCAGAGGGAAGTGTGCGAGGTGGGTTGGTGGTTTTAGAAGATATGACTCGTGAGAAGCGTATGAAGACAGCCATGTATCGCTACATGACTCCACGGGTTGCTGATCAAGTCTTAGCCCTCGGGGAAGATACCTTAATGCAGGGCAAGAAGCAAGAAGTAACTATTCTATTTTCTGATATCCGGGGCTACACAAACCTCACAGAACATCTCGGAGCAACAGAGGTGGTATCGTTGCTCAACAAGTATTTTGAAACCATGGTAGAGGCTGTATTCAATCACGATGGCACCTTGGACAAGTTTATTGGAGATGCCTTGATGGCCGTGTTTGGAGCACCTTTACCCCTGCAAAATCATGCTTGGAAGGCTGTCAAATCAGCTCTAGATATGCGCTCACGCTTAGCAAAATTTAATTCCAATCGCAGCCGTAATAACCAACCCGAAATCCGGATTGGGATGGGAATTAGTTCTGGAGAAGTGGTTTCCGGCAATATCGGCTCCCAAAAACGGATGGACTATACGGTTATTGGAGATGGGGTGAATCTAAGTGCTCGCCTCGAAAGCGTTACCAAAGAGTATGGCTGCGACATTATCTTGAGTGAGTATACCTATAACTTGTGCCGCGATCGCATTGTGGTGCGGGAGTTAGATCAAATCCGGGTCAAAGGTAAAAACCAAGCCGTTAGGATTTATGAATTAATTGGCAAAACCGACGTATCCCTTAGCGATAACAGAAAACGGTTCTTGGATTTGTATCAAGCAGGGCGTAATGCTTACATCAAACGAGACTTTCAACAGGCACTCAAGTATTTTACTGATGCACTAGAAATACAACCAAATGACCGGCCTGTCAAGCTCCATATTAACCGAGCTAAAAACTATTGTGATCATCCTCCTGATGATTCCTGGGATGGAGTTTACACGATGACCACTAAGTAAAGAATGACGTATTTCATCTTTTATATACCCAGGCTCTTTTTGCTTTGTTTCAACTCTTTCCAGAGTTGTTTAATCTGCTGGTAAGCCTCTTTTGGAGGCAGCTTACCAGCAGTTTCCAGATTACAGATGTAGCTGACTCTTTGAGCAAATTCCTGTAAATTAGCGTTAAAAACCACGTTTTCTGGCTTGAACTGACCGTGATAGGGACTGCGAGGATGTAAAAAATCAGATGGATCTACCATAGCTATTGCCTGTACCAGACCTTCTTAACCTAACCTTAACTTAACTGATTAAATTATAACTCACGCTCCGCCAAATTTCTGATTTTATGTGATTGTCAAGATGTATAGCAATCCTAAATCAGTTATCAAACATGAAAAATCTGAAATCATTGCTGGGCTTGCCTTAAGGGCGATTAGGCGCAGCCGACGCGATCGCGTTCGCTTTGGCCACTATATTTTACGAATCATTTAGGGCTGGTATATCTGTCAATATATTGTCAGTCAACCATCATCTTACTGATTATGTCCCCTGATCAAAAACTCTACGAAGGTAAAGCGAAAATCTTATATACTACCGATGACCCAGAGATTCTACTGACTTACTTTAAAGATGATGCCACTGCCTTTAATGCCCAAAAGCGAGGTCAGATTTCTGGGAAGGGTGAGATTAATTGTGCGATCGCATCTCATTTGTTCAAAGTCCTAGAAGAGAAGGCAATTGCTACGCACTTCATTGACCGTCCTACTCCCAACCAAATGTTGGTCAAACAGGTAAAAATTCTGCCCTTGGAGGTGGTAGTCAGGAACATTGCTGCTGGTAGTCTATGTCAACAAACTGGAATACCAGAGGGTCGGGTACTCCCAAAGCCCTTAGTGGAATTTTATTTGAAGAATGACGACTTAGGAGATCCCTTGTTAACACGCGATCGCTTACTACTGCTGGAACTAGCAACGCCTGAGCAGTTGAACCAACTGATTGAGCAAGCGTTGCGAATTAACCAAATTCTCACTGACTTCTTCTATCAGTGTGGCATTACTCTAGTAGACTTCAAGTTGGAGTTTGGTCTAACCCCGTCTGAAGAACTACTATTAGCCGATGAAATCAGTCCTGATACCTGCCGCCTTTGGAACCAAGCCGAAACTGATCCGGAGCGTCGAGTGATGGACAAAGACCGATTTCGGAAGGACTTGGGCAATGTAGAACAAGCCTATCAGCAAGTGCTACAAAAAGTTCTTGAGAGCAAACTCTAATCAGCCTCTGACTAGACCTCACAGGGTAAAAACAAGTGACGGGATTGATGCCATCGTTAACCCGTAACCCAAAAAAATTCAGCACATTGGTAAAAATAACCACAGAGGAACGAAAATAGACAACAGGCATGGGCATTGCTTGCTCAGGTCAAGTGTTCAGTCATGGTACTGTGGCTGAAAACTAATAACTAATATAATAGTTCCTCCTATGGCACTGGAGTTGTTAGCCCTCAGTCCACCAGTAATCAACTTCTTACTGAGAGTTTACCAATGACCAATGACCCAATAGGAATGGTGTGTGGAAGTGTCAAAAACAAATAACACAATGCGTTTATCTCCCTTGTTAGCAGCAATGATCGCTGCTACTGCCAGTATTGGTTTATCCAAACCAACCCGTGGGGAAACCGTTCAGTCCCTACCGGATGCACCCCAACAGGATTCCAGTGGCGTAAAAACACCATTACAAGCAGTTCCTGAAACAATTGCTGTGCAGGCAAAACCAACGACTACCTCGGTGATTCACTCTTCTGAGAACCAGGTGGCAGTACCGACCAAGAGTGTTGTGCAGGCTGTGCCTACCACTCTTGGTGGGTCGAATTCTTCACCAACCCAGGTGGCAGTACCCACTAAACCAACTAAACTAGTGGTTCCGGTAGATTCAACAGCCGCAGAGTTACCCTCCTTTAGTCCAAACCCACGTCAACCATCACCGGATAGCATAGAAGGGAGTGCTCAACTAACACCTGCTTTTGGGATAGATCAACCGTCCCAACTCCCCGAAAGCACTCAACTGGAGCCCCCTTCAACTCAACCTCCTTTATCAATCGATAGGATCGAAGGGAGTGCTCAACTAACACCTGCTTTTGGGACAGATCAACTGTCCCAACTCCCGCAACCCAATCAACTGGAGCCCCCTTCAACTGAGCCTCCTTCTGACTCCTCAGAAGTACGAGTACTGGTAGCAGAAGTCTTGATTACTGGCGCACCTCCCCAACTGGAAGAGGAAATTTATCGGGTGATTAAAACCCGACCAGGACGAGCAACCACCCGCTCTCAGCTTCAGGAAGATGTGA
>NZ_JAAHHU010001610.1:0-1134 GCF_010672095.1 Moorena sp. SIO3I6
GGTCATATCGAGACTTTGCTCAACCAAGTTCCTAAGTTGCTCAAAGAGTCTGTTCGTCAAAGACGTTTCGACCTATTAGCGATCGCATTAGACTTATGTGTGCCACCATTGTCCCTATTGGTTCTAATTTGGGTGGCTGCTACAGGGGGATCTTTACTCGGGGTAGCCTTAGGAGGATCATGGATAAGTACTATTGTCTTACTCATAGAAGGAGTGCTGCTGTTAATTGCGATTGTTGAAGGTTGGGCTAAATTTTGCCGAGCAGACTTTCCGATCCTGATGCTCTTAGCTGTGCCGATTTACATTCTGTGGAAAATTCCTCTCTATCTGGCTTTTCTGGTGGAACCTCAGACCAAGTGGATTCGCACAGAACGAGATGCAGTCGATACCCCATCATCGTAATCAACTGATTCTACTAGGAGAGATCATTATCTGGTCTCTTCTTTAGCCTAGGTATAGGATTGTTAAGTAATTGTTTGAGAGTCAGGGTTAATTAAATTTTTAATATCATTATTTAGCCCACGGAAGTATCCTTGGGCTTACCTATTTTGGAGATAAATATTTTATATTTTGCCCATAAATACTATAAAATATAGTAGGATCATAAGTGTATAATTAACTAAAAGTAAACTGGTGGATATTACCAAGTATTTACAGTCGGACTACAGATCGATATGAGGAGATGGTAAGATTAAAGTTATCTGTAGCAGTAATTAAAATAATTGGTATCAACTTGATTTGCATTTATTAATATTAATCAAGTTTTACATGACAAAAGTATTGTAAAAAAAATACTATAAATAACCGAAACAAAAGGAGTTTACGGCACTCCATAATATGGATAAATTTTGCTTCTACATCGATCAACTATAGCATCGATGTGAAAAGGGTTATAAACCTGGACAATCCGGATTATTGCCCTGAGAGTTGGTAATTATTAGTGTCTCCCTGCAAAAATTAGCATCCTCTTGGATATACAACAGGGGGCTGAAACCTTATCAACTAGTAAAGGGGCAGACAATTGCAACAACTAACATTAAACGAGCAAGATGAGTTAAATACTCCTCAAAAAGGATTAAATCTCGGTCCGCTTTTGAGGATTGCCCGACGCCAAGCCATGGTGGTTGCAGGGAT
>NZ_JAAHHU010001611.1:0-1134 GCF_010672095.1 Moorena sp. SIO3I6
TGGGGTCATCAATCAGGTTTCGTCTCCGGAGGCCAAGAAAAAATACAAAAAGACAGCGCAGATTAATCGGGTAAAGTTCAGATATCGGAAAAATTTGGTACAAACTTGTTATATTCCAAAGTCGGCGGTTTCTATTAAAGGAATTTATTACACGATATTAAGTGAAATAACCTTTACTGAAACACTTCCCGTTCGCGCAGCGTCGGCTACGCCGAATCACATCTGCGATTGTTGATTGACTAGCACCAACGGGGACTATTATTTAGTAGTTCCCTATAAGACAACTCAAGGAGAAACCGAAAACCAAGGTAGAGTAGTTGCCTTAGATCCTGGTGTTAGAACTGTCTTGATGCAGTCGCTCATGGGGGAAACCACGGCAGTCGCTCATGGGGGGGACCCCCAAGACCGCGCTGCCTCCCCAAGACCGCGCTGCATCGCTTTTTGACATTTTTCAGTGAGACTTCTATTGGGAAGATTGGCCATGGTGACTTTTCTCGGATCCAACGATTATGTCATCACTTAGACAATTTAATTTCAAAAATTAGCAAAGCTAAGGGTAAGCAAAAGCGTCGAAGGAGAAAAGCCGCCAGGAGGATGATTATTAGAATTCAAAATCTGGTAAATGAACTGCATCACAAAGCGGCAAGATTCCTAGTTGATAACTTTGACGTAATACTGCTTCCTACCTTTGAGACGTCTGAGATGTCTAAAAAGCAAAATCGATAACTTAGATCTAAAACGGTTCGCAATATGCTTTCTTTTGCCCACTATCGGTTTAAAGAGTTCTTAAAGCATAAAGCAGCCGAAAACCGAAAAATAGTTGTTGATGAAAGCGCAAGCCTATACTAGCAAGACTGTTAGCTGGACTGGTGAACTAGTCAATATCGGCGGGAGCAAGATTATCAAATCAAAAATCGATAACCAACAAATGGATTGACCTTTGGTCACGCTTCGCGAACGTGACATCAATGGCGCTCGTGGGATATTCCTACGGGCTTTGGGAGATACCCCCTGGCTGAGAGATTCGGCAAAGCCGACACTTCGTGAACAGCTTGCATTGGCGGGTAATGGTCTATCTTGGTAGACTTTGGTAGCTAAAAAGTATCGGTAAACAGTAATTGTTCCATCAGCTGA
>NZ_JAAHHU010001612.1:0-1134 GCF_010672095.1 Moorena sp. SIO3I6
CAGTAGTAACAACACCATTATGTTTAGAAAAATTAATCAAAGGAATTCTCCTGGTTGAGTAAGTAGATAAATTGAGTTAATTGCACCGCTAAGTGGGCAATTAAGATTTTGGATAGTTTCCAAAAAAATCTCAAGCACCGAAGAATTGATCAGATAGTTTAGGGTGGTAAAACTTTAACCTTTCTGCCGAATTATTCTTCTGCTACAAAAAATAACTCGATCACATTTGCTAAAATTAGACTATCACAAAGGGTGACAACCGTGAAAACTCCAATCAACTTATACGCCAATTTACTGAATTCTATTTTTTAGGATAGCCTCTGCATCTTTGGTTCGTTCCTTGGCGAGATCGATCCAGTCACTTACACTTGCGGTAACCATCACAGGGATGTATACTTGCAATTAAGTTTATAGATTATCACAAAAAAAAGTCCATAAAAATGGACTTAAATTCCTCTAGACTTACAGTTATATTGTTATTGAATAGGACTTATAAAGGCAAAATTATCGCTATGAGTTTGCCCCCCTAGCCCCCCAATTTTGGGGGGAACAAAACTATCAAAGTCCCCCAAATTTGGGGGATTTAGGGGGCTTTACCAAATTATTTATCCTTTCTTTTCAACAATGAACCAGCACCTAAAGCACTAATTCCCAGTAGCGCTAATCCCGAAGCCGGTTCAGGTACACTGGTTGCATCTGGCTTTGAAGGATCCTTGGTGATGGCTTCCTTAAACGTAGGATTGGGATCAACATAGACAGTTGGAGGTAATAGGGACCCCCCAAGAGTAAAGGTAATTCCTGAGTCTCTGTTCCAGGTAAGGGTATAAGCCCCGGCATCAACAGCCCTACCAAAATCGATATCTAGAATCCAACTATCAGGGGTAGCATCAAAGGTAGTAATAAAGTTTCTAGGAGGAAGAGGAAGAGGAGAAGGAAAAGGAGAAGGCAACGGTTCAAGGGTAATATCAGAACCGACTTGCTCTAACCCTTCTACATCAAGAAACCAAGAGAGTAATTCCCCTTCAGTAGTGTACTCAACAAACCCCTCGTAATCTCTAGTTTTGGGAGGAGGCTCTGGCATAAATTCAGGAAAATCCGACAATTCAAGTTCGCCGCTGAATTCTTGGTTAATTA
>NZ_JAAHHU010001613.1:0-1133 GCF_010672095.1 Moorena sp. SIO3I6
TGCTAACCGTAAGAAAGCTATCAATAGACTAGGCAGGACTCACCTCAAAATAAGTAGGCAACGTGAAGAGCACGCCAAGAGACTGGCGCGCTGCGTAATCCGGTCTAACGATCTGGTCGCCTATGAAAATTTGAGGATAAAAAACTTGGTCAAAAACCATTGTCTTGCCAAGTCTATTAATGATGCAGGTTGGTATCAATTTAGGAAATGGCTAGAGCATTTTGGTAAGAAATTTGGCAGGATAACGGTTGCAGTAAATCCTGCTTATACTAGCCAGAATTGTTCTGAATGCGGTGAAGTTGTGAAGAAGTCGCTATCAACCAGGACTCATGTCTGTAAGTGTGGCTGTAAATTAGACCGCGACCACAACGCCGCAGTCAACATTCTTAATAGAGCTTTGGGTACGGTGGGGCACACCGGAACCTGGATCGTAGATCCGAACTCTTCAGGAGATTTAGCCTCTACTGTTCTTGGTTCCGACCAGGTTCAGCAAGCCGAGTCAATGAATGAAGAATCCCCGCGTCTTTAGACCGGGGAGTGTCAACGTGGCGAAATTTCCATGGATCGGTTAAAAGTTTAGTGATTTGGGGAGCGTAATCTTTAGCTGCTGCTCTCATCTGACCCAGAGCCGATGCCGCACTTGAACGGACATTACTATCTGAGTCCGTTAAACGTTTGGCAATTTCGGGAACGTATTTAGAGGCAGCTGCTCCCATCTGACCCAGAGCCCATGCCGCACTAGAACGGACATTACTATCTAAGTCAGTTAAACGTTTCGCGATTTGGGGAGCGTAGTCTTTAGCCACTCCCATCTGCCCCAGAGCTTTTGCCGCACTACCACTGACATTACCATCTGAGTTGATTAAAAGCTTGGCAATTTTGGGAATGTACTCAGAGGCGGTTGCTCCCATCTTTCCCAGAGCTTTTGCCGCACTATCATGACTATCTTCGTCGGTTAACAGTTCAGCAATTTGGGGAGCGTACTTATAGGCGGCTGACCCCATTTCCCCCAGAGCCCATGCTGCATTAGTAAGGACATCACTATCTGAGTGGGTTAAAAGTTGGGCAATTTGGGGAGCGTACTTATAGGCTCAGTACAGGACAAAAAAGTTGAAAAGAAGAACAGGATGGGG
>NZ_JAAHHU010001614.1:0-1131 GCF_010672095.1 Moorena sp. SIO3I6
TCTAATTTAACTGGGGCTAATTTGACTGGGGCTAATTTGTGTAATGCCACTATGCCGGATGGTACAGTATCTCAGCAAGGTTGTCCTTAATTTCATGATCAAGCAGTAAATTGTAAATTATGGAAAACGAACTGGCAGCAAAAGCCGAAAAAATACCAGAAATCAAAAATGATGTCTGTCGTACCGCAGTAGTAATGGCGGCCAAACGTGCTATTGAATCGAAAAGGGCAGACCGACTTTTTGACGATCCTTTTGCTGCTCAGTTAGTTGGGTCTAAGGAAATACAGTCTTTGATGGATTATTGGGAAAAACAAGACGGTAAAGACCCGAAATCAAATACCCTTCGCATCCAGTTTGTGGCAGTGCGAACTAAATTTTTCGATGATTTTCTGATATCTGTAATACCAGAGGTACGTCAAATTGTAATTTTAGGGGTGGGGTACGATACTAGAGCATATCGTCTACCCTTACCACCTGAACTATGTGTATACGAGATTGATTTACCAGAAATCATGTCTCGCAAAGAAGCAATTCTTAAGGATATTCCCTCTAAATGTCATCGCTATTCCATCGCCACAGATTTGCAAAAACCTTGGGTGCATTTATTAAAAAATCATGGATATAAATCTAATAAGCCGACAGTTTGGTTGATGGAAGGTTTATTGATGTATCTGGATAAAACAGAGATCAATATATTACTGCAAACAATTTCTGATATCAGTGTCAAAGGGAGTTATTTGGCTGCAGATTTAATAAGTGTAAAGTCGTGGCAGATAGGCTCTAAAACTCAGAAGGGATTAATTAGTAAAAATTGGCGTTTTGGCACAGACGAACCAGAAGAATTATTGGCTTATTATGGGTGGAATGCGTCAGTGATCCAACCTGGAGAAATAAGAGCAAATTATGGACGTTACTCAGTCCAAATCGCACCCCGTTCAGTACCTGGAATGCGACGTTCCTTTATGGTGACCGCTAAAAAAGAATGATGGCTCTCCTAGACTAAATTACATTTTACTTATCAATACAATACTCTAGATTTAATAAAACATAGGGAAACAAATTTGTAAACCATCCCCCCCAAATTTCTTTAGCTTTCTCCCCTTCAATAAAGGAGTTGACAATACGTTGCCA
>NZ_JAAHHU010001615.1:0-1131 GCF_010672095.1 Moorena sp. SIO3I6
TTCGCTAAATTTTTGTAACGCAATTAAAACCATATAACTAACTACAGGGGTTTGCAAACCGCTGTAAGTAATCAGCAATGGGAGGTTATATATATAGCGCTACAGTAAACGGAAGTTATGGGATTGACCTTGGCCTTTGGGCCACGCTACCGGAATGGTCACGCTTTAGGCTTTGCCGTTCGCGTAGCGTGGCCGTAGGCCTCCGCTGCGCGAACGCGCCCCGCGTGGCCGTAGGCCAAACGCGATTGACCGTAGGTCACGCTACGCGAACGCTTTTGATTCCCAAGCAGTAATACCTAATGTCACTTAACTCAACTCCATCCCTGGAACTCTATAGCACTACCTATTAAGGTGTTTGACATTTATACAAGCACCACTAGCTGTTGTAGTCAACTTTTGCCTCTTGCCTTGCGCGTAGCGCTATACTACTGATTCTGATTCCACCCAAGATAAATCTTGGGTGGAATTGTTTTATGAGGTTTTCTCAGGTCTAGCTTTCAAGGGAGCGACCCAAAAGCAAAAAGAATATAACTAATTTAATTTAGTTTCTCAAAACCTAGAGATTTGTTCAGGTTTACTTGATACTTGTCCTGACTTGAACCACTAGTAGGGTTATTTTTTTAAATCGACCAAAACATAACTGCATTAGTTTGGTTCATTTGCCATTGATTAACCCCTTGCAATCCTGGAATAAACTCGAGAGGATAGTCATGGGATGAGGCAATAAAACCTCTAATCCTAAACAAGATAACTTGACTGAATAGGACATTTACTAATGGCTAACATTACAATCTATGACCTGGCTATTTCACCTGTTTCTGAAAGCTTCATTACTGAACTCGATGAGCAGATCATGGACGGTATCATCGGCGGATGTAAGGTAAAAATAAAATTTAATCACAATAGTCTAAAAGTTAAAAAACTTAAATTTAAAAATTGCACTGCACATCAAATAAAAGCAATAAAAGCAATACTATAAGCTCATAAATAGGGCTTGCTGCATGAATGCAGAAGGCATACCCGACAAGGCTTTCAAGCCTTTTTTCCCCAAACAAGTGCAAGGTTTTGGCATCTTGTCGCTCAAAAACCTTGCACTTTTGTGGGAAATCCCTGGGTTTTATTGGGGAACCA
>NZ_JAAHHU010001616.1:0-1131 GCF_010672095.1 Moorena sp. SIO3I6
TGCATATAACGCACCACCTTAAGGGTTGGCTCGGAAAGGGTACTGAGATAAAGAGCTCTCTTATGGGGTTGGTTCTCGTTTATAACGGCTCACACAGCCATAGCTAAAGGTCATAATCCGTTCAAACACTTTGCCCGTCACATAGGGCTGTGCTTTGGCCGATAGGTAAGCTGTCGATACGTTATTGACATAGTTACTGAGACTTAAGCCAATCTGCAGCACCACTGCCCCAAAGATTAATACTAAAAACATTTGCTCTGGTGGCAAAGGCAGAATCTTAGCAAGGGTTTGAGCTATTCTTGGATTAGTTGCTGTCTCTGTTCCAGGGTCATCAGTCCCGGTTAAGTAACCAATTGCCAGATAAATCACACCTAGGGTGCTGCCCTCTAGGACGGCACTGATCAGATTGGTAACCAGATTAATCCCAATCAGCCACCAGTTTTTCCGGGCTGTCTCCCCGACCAGACGATAGGCTGGCGATCGGAAATTAGGAATAAGTTTTTTCAGTTTTGTCACAATAGATATATAGGGTTTTAAAATCAGATGTGAAACTAGAATTTAAGGGAACAGGGAACAGGGAATAGGGAACAGGGAAAGAAAGTTTTGTGGAACGGGCATCTTGCCTGTAGTTTTGTGGAACGGGCATCTTGCCTGTAGTTTTGTGGAACGGGCATCTTGCCCGTTATGGTGGCTTAATAATGGAATGATTGTAAAAGTGAAGTGGAATGGGCATCTTGCCCGTTTCAATTTCCGGGCGGGCTGTCCCAACATTGACGACCGAGAAAATGAGGGGGAGCCCAAGGGTGGTGCGTTACGGGGCGATGCTGCTGGCGAATTCGTGAAACCCTTATTCTGGAGTAATTTACTCCCCTCTCCCAAGGTTGGGAGAGGGGCTGGGGGTGAGGGCTGATGGGGCTTCTTGGTTTGTTAAGAAATATTTCGCCAACAGCATCCGCCCCTAACACACCCTACAACTCAAACCGTTACTGCTGATTGAGCCAAACGAGCCTGCCAAGATTCCACAATTTGCTGAATTGTTTCTTCCAAGGAAACGGAAATATCCCAACTGGGGTAATGCTCACGCATCTTACTCAAATCGGAGTAATAACAGATATGATCGCCAATCCGATT
>NZ_JAAHHU010001617.1:0-1129 GCF_010672095.1 Moorena sp. SIO3I6
TTGAAACACCAAACCAATTTCTGGGCGAAACTCACCCGCTACCACGGGTTTGCCAAATAACAGCATCCCTCTTGCCCTAGTTGGTTTTAAAACGCCGCAGATGGTCAGAAATAGGGTAGTTTTACCAGCACCATTCGGCCCAATCAAACCTATCCGTTCCCCTGGCTTAATGGTGAGATTGATATTGCGTAAACTATCCGGTTGGTCTGGGTAGGAAAAATACAGACTATCAATGGCAAGGGCGTAGTGTAACGAAGTAGATGACTGATAGGGTTCAATGTAATCTTCTCGGTAAAAAAATTCTTGTTTTTGCTGGGTCACGGTAAAAGTCTGAAGGATGAAGTCTGTTCGCGTAGCGTGGCCGTTCGCGCAGCGTGGCCTACGGCCTTAAGGCCAAGAATGAAGTCGTTTCGCCTGATAGCGTTCGCTGTAGGCTAGGATAAATTCTCAGCCATCTTAATTACGGCTAATCACTTATAGTCGGGGTGAGGGAATTTTGTGAAGTGTTAATTTAAGTGTTAATTTTAGTTAATTTAAATTAACAAAACCCCAACCCAAACCCTAAACTTATAAGTCATTAACCGGAATCAATATTACCTTGATTTGATGACCATTAATTAGTCATCATTGATCAGTCTGAATTCGCTTCGGTCATGCTTCTGTTAACATAATTTCTGCGATCACAAATCCTACTGAAATCAAGCTAGTGAGTCCCAAAGCAATGTAGTGGTGGAAACCAGCAGTGTTTGTACTAGACGACCTACGCTTTCCCCTAGGAAGGGGTAATGAAAAGCTCTGTGTTCTACTCCCTATTGTCACACCAGAACTCTCAGAAACCATAAATTGAGAGGTGTTACTATACCCTCGTAAAATCATCGCTTGATAGACTTGCTGGGATTGCTGGTAACTGCGTACCAAAAGTGTTCCGGTTAGGGAAGCTAAAACTCTAAGGTTACGGTAACTACGGGCGAAGAATTCCAGTAACGAAGCAACTGGGTGACCTCCAAATTCCTGCCATGAAAGCTTTGGTCCTTTGCCACGAAAACCTCGCAGCTGCATTGCCCGCTTCATTTTAGCTAGGTCGTTACTAAATTGCTCAATATAGCGGTAAGACAACAGAGTCATATCC
>NZ_JAAHHU010001618.1:0-1128 GCF_010672095.1 Moorena sp. SIO3I6
TGATTTATTCTAGCTGGGCAGTGGTGGAATGGGCTTGGTGGAACTGGCATCTTGCCAGTTTCAATATATGTTGGGGCGGGCAGGTTTCAATATATGTTGGGGCGGGCAGGATGCCCGCTCTACTGCTATGCTCAGCCAGTGGAATGGGCATCAGGCGTAGAACTGGCATCTTGCCAGTTTCAATATATGTTGGGGCGGGCAGGTTTCAATATATGTTGGGGCGGGCAGGATGCCCGCTCTACTGCTATGCTCAGCCAGTGGAATGGGCATCAGGCGTGGAACTGGCATCTTGCCAGTTTCAATATATGTTGGGGCGGGCCGTTGGTGGGCAGTGCCTTGGTAAGGGATGGGGAGCTGAGCTGATTGCTCTGCGGCACTGCCCACCCTACATCAAATGGTGTGATTGTGATTGTAGTTGCAATTATAGTTGACAAAATTATCTATAAGTGCTTCTAGCCCTTGCCCTAGATATTTCCATCTCCTAATCACCCCATTTAACGGTCTTCCAGTGCTATTGTCTGACTAGTAACTGTTGAAATAATCAAGACTTAGGCAATTGCCCCCTAAATCCCCCAATTCTGGGGGACTTTGACATCATTACCCCCCAAAATTGGGGGGCAGGGGGGCAAAACCCAGTAAACTTCGTAAGTCCTAATAATATTTTTTTTGTAAATTAGTTGAGAAAGCTTTGCATTTGAAACCTAAATAGACTAAACTAGTCTGGGAGGATTAGCAATAACTAATATCTAGCTGCTTAAATATTCCCTTAACCAAGGCAGCTTGCTTCCAGCTTTTAACTAGCGGGGGGTCTGGGGGATACATGAACCTCCCAGGGTAGTTTTATGGGTTTCAATACCCCTAAAAGTGGTATGAGTCTAACAATGAACTACTGTTACCGAATCTATCCATCCGCCATTCAAGAGCAACAATTGCTCGAATGGTTGGAGGTTTCTCGCCTGCTTTACAACCAAGGATTGCGAGAAATCAAAGACTGGATAAATTCGCGCAAATGCCGTGTTAATTGTTGCTCTTTGCAGTCGGAATACATCATTCCAGCTGATATTCCTTTTCCTAATTATTATGATCAGCAAAACGCCCTCCCTAAAGCTAAGGAAGTATTTCCCCGCC
>NZ_JAAHHU010001619.1:0-1127 GCF_010672095.1 Moorena sp. SIO3I6
TTAAAATTTGACCTCTCATCCTGGGGGGGCGACGAAAATAGTTATAAAGCAGACAGGGCAAGCGATCTAGCTCTCATTCCTCGTAAATAATACTTCCGTTTATTACGACCCACGTCTCATTAATTCCCGTACTAAATTAATACACTCATCTCTAAAACTGACCCAATTTTGAGCATATAATCCTATATAGCAGTCCTAAATGATTCGTAAAAATAACTCTGCCTTAATTAAGGGTTTATTACCTCTATTTTTTTTTGAAAAACACCATACTTATGAAGTTTATTAAACTCAAACACTTCTCTTTGAATAAAAAAAGTAAATAACCACTTTACCAAGGCAAATGACCGTAATTTATACCAAAATTTTCTCAAGAAATTTTTAGCTTTTAACCAAATATCTTCAACCGGATTTTGTTCAGGAGCATTAGGGGCTAAAATTTCACAGTGAACGGGTCGCTGAAAAGGGTCTAGATCTTGATTGACTTCCCTAAGATACTCCTTCATTTCTTTATATTTATGATAACTAGCTCCATCCCAAATAATCAACAATCTACTTCCTGGATTAAGTTCTCTTAAAAATTTCAAAAATAACACTGTATTTTGAGAATTACCTTGCTTATACTCCCGGACAATAAACTCCTTAGTTTGATAATTTAAAGCCCCATAATAAGTCTGACGATCCCGTTCATTAGTCATGGGAATTTCTAACCTTGTCTTGATGCAGTCGCTCATGGGGGAAACCCCCAAGACCGCGCTGCATCGCTTTTTTAGTCAATCCCCACCCATAACCACAAACGTCTCCCCACAACAGATGACATTCATCAATCAAATACACCACAAGCTTTCCAGTCTCTATATCTTCACGATTTTCTTCTAATAAATCACAGATTTCTTGATGTCGTATTTCTACCTGTTTTTGATCTCGTTTTGGGTTCCTTTTTTGAGTTTTTTTCCAACTCATCCCTGCCTCTTTAAAGAGATCATAGTAACTCTGTTTTGACGGAAATTTGATGCCATAATTATCTTCTATCTAATTTTCTAGTTTACTTAAATCTATCTGATTTTGACTTCTTAACCACTCAATTATAGAAGTCCGATCGCTTTGATTAAGGTATCCTTTTGAGCCTT